>JBGVLA010000173.1:0-18296 GCA_045124015.1 Eubacteriales bacterium
TTATCACATTCAAAATTTGTGCATTTCATTTCAAATTGTGTATAAGAAAGACCGAAACCAAAGGGATAAAGCACACGATCCTTTGCCTTTTCAAAGGTTTCGAAATAACGGTATCCAACGAAGATATCTTCATAATAATTCTGAATGATACCGGATTTCTTACCGAAATAAGAAGCGGAGGGATAATCGTCATAGCTCTTGGCAATGGTATCCGTAAGCTTACCGGAGGGTGTTACCTTACCGGTGAGTACGTTTGCAAGCGCATTGCCGCCTTCCATGCCGGGGAGGTTGAGAAGAACGACCGCCTGGATCTTTTCATTGGTAGAAAAATCAAAATCGATCAAGTTGCCCGAGTTTACGACAACGATGATCTTTGTGAAGTAGCGGCATACACGGTCAAGAAGCTTCTTTTCATCAAAGGAAAGAAGATAGTCGCCTTCCGTTACGATAACGTCGTCATTTTCACCCGCGGTTCTGCCGAGGACCACGATCGCCGCGTCCGTTCTGCGTGCAGCCATTTTGACGGTATCCTTCGTCATGGGCATTTCGGGATTGATGTGAGCACCTGTGCCCCATACGCCAAGCGCGGTAAGGCTATTTTCCTCAGAAAACGCACGATACTGCTCTGCAAGTTCTTTATCCACATTGACACCTGCAGCTTCAAGACCTGTGAGCACGTCGATCATATATTCACTTTCACAATATGCGGAGCCTGTACCGCATTTAATGGTATCGACCTGAGATCTGCCGAAAACCGCAACTTTTTCATTTCCGAGAGGAAGAACATTGCCCTCATTTTTCAAAAGCACGATACCTTCTTCCGCAACGGTGCGCGCAAGAAGTGCTCTTTCTTCCAGAAGATTATAATTTGCCATTTCAAAATTCCTTTCAGTTATCATATCATGGGAAATTGCTCGATACGACCAAGTGAGCAATCACAAGCGGCGCCCTGCCGCCTTTACATCAAAGGACATTTTTATCTAACGCCATATTTTCTACCACAAAAAATCAACTTTGTCAACCTCTTTTTCCGACATTTTTTACTTCTTTGAAAAATAACTCTTGTAAATTGACACTTTTTGGCGTATAATTGGAAAAAGAAAGAATTTTTTCATTTGTATACAAATTCGTAACATTTATATGATATAATGATTTGAAAATAGATTTCATTTCGAAAAGAAAGGTGATGTCCATTGAAAACAAAAAAAATCCTGACGGGGTATCTCGTCTTTTCCATCCTTGCGGGAATCGGTCTTGCCGTTTGGCGCACGGTTCTCCTTTACCGCTATTTTGATCCTTATAACAATGAATTTACCTATGCCGCAAACGCACCCTTGAAAACGCTCGGCTATGTGATGCTGATCGCGCTCCTGCTTGTATGCAGCTCCGCCATTTTTCTTCAGAAAAAAACATATTCACCCTTTACGGCATCGAGCAATGCATATTCCGTTTTTGCAAGCTCGCTCACAGGTTGTCTTTTTGCCGCAGCGGGGATCCTCGCACTGATCTATTATTCCGATGCGCTTTTCGCAAGCAACGGCACTGCCGCTTTTCGTCTCTTGCTCCTCATCGCGCTGATAACGCTTTTCCTTTCCGCCGTTTATTTCATCATCAGCGCATCCTCGCGTTATGACGGCACATCGATCAAAAAGGTCTTTGCGTTATTCCCGATGATCTTCGCCACAGCCTATCTCGGTGCGGCGTATCTGAGCCCCGATTTCGTTTTCAGCGACAGCAACGACCTGCTCCGCAACGTTTCCCTTGCGGCGCTCGTTCTCTTCTTTATTCAGGAATCCCGCGCGTGCTTTTATCAAGTTTCGGATGTATTTCGCTTCCCCTTCGCAGTTGCGGCGCTCGTTTGTCTCATAACCTATGAGCTTCCGAACCTGTTCGTTACGGCATTTTGGGAGATGGAGCTTACCTATATGACGATGTTTGAGCTTGTGGAATGCGGTGTTATTTTCTATATCATTGCCTGCGCAAGAAACATGATCTCACATATCGAGCTTCCCGAGCCCCAGCAAGAAACAGTCTCTTGATCCGCAGCACTGCCTCAAAAGCAGTGCTGTTCATCTACACAGATTTCATAATTATTGAAAGGAATTTTTATATGGTCATCACCAAAGACATGGGCACCGCGCTGAAAGATACCACGATGTCCTCCCCCGTTTATTTAAGCGTAAAGAACGCGCCGTTTTCTCTCCATGGCTTTTCCGAGCCGTTTCGCCGTGTACCGCAAACGATCGCCGACGCGACGAGCGAATGTGTCTCCCGTCTTTCGAAGGTAACGGCAGGTGGCAGAATCCGTTTTCGCACGACCTCGGATTTCGTCGTTCTTCACGGCGAACTCATCTCTGCGGATATTTCTCACAACAACGCCCCCAATGCCTCTCAAAGCTTCGATATCTACTTCAAAGAAGAAGGCAAACAACGCTTCCGCGGTGTTTTCAATCCCTCTCAGGGCGAAGGCAAAAGCTACATCGAAAGCCGACTGAAATTTTACAATCACGATATGAAGGATATCACCCTTTATTTTCCCTTGAACGCAGCCTTTTCCGATGTATATATCGGTCTGAGAGAGGGTTCGGAGCTCTTGGAAGGAACGCCCTATACATATGAAAAGCCCGTTGTCTTTTACGGCTCCTCCATCGTGCATGGCGGCGGATCGAAGCCAAGCTCGCCCTATTCCGCTGTGATCTCGCGCAGACTGGACACCGAATACATCAACCTCGGCTTTGGCGGCGGAGCCAAGGCGGAACGCGAGATCATCGAATATCTCGCTTCGCTTGACATGAGCATCCTCGTTTACGACTATGACCACAACGCGCCAAATCTTGATTATCTCCGCGATACCCATTACGCAGGCTACAAGCTTTTCAGAAGCCTGCGACCCGATATCCCCGTCATCATGGCATCTCGCCCCGACTACTGGACGAGAAATTATACGCTTGAATATTATACGATAGAAGACAACGAAAAACGCCGTTCTCTCATTGAAGCAAACTACAACCGCGCAAAAGCGGAGGGAGATAAAAACGTCTACTTCGTCGACGGTTCCAAAATGTTCCCCGAAGCATTGCGAGACGACGCCACCTCGGATGGTTGCCACCCGAATGATCTTGGTTATCATTTCATGGCAAATGCCTTCGGCGAAGTGATCGAAAAGATTTTGAAAAACAAATGAGAAAAAATCACATGGAGATTTCCATGTGATTTTTTCTTTTGCGTTCACAAATCGTCGTCCCTCACATAGGATATAACGAGAAGCATTTTAAGTCTTCCCTTTTGCGAACATATAAAGCAAAAATTCATACGAAAGGAATGGTCATCCAGTATGCCCGATACCAGAAACAACTCGCCTCTTTGCGGCGGTTCCCGTGATTCGGTATATATAGACACCCATAGGATCCTTGACAGCTGCCGCGATAAGGATTGCTTTGAGGACGTTCCCGTTTATCTTTCCGACGTCGGAAACGAGCTCATCGAACGAAGCGGCAGTGTACGCACCAAATACGCCAAAGTCATCTGCGCCAACATCAACGTTGACAGCATCCCCTTCAACCGCGGTTTTTATCAGATCAGCATCACCATGTATGTGAAGATCATTGCAGAGGTCTGCGCTTGTCTCGGCAGACCGCAGGAAATCGAAGGTGTTGCCATCGTAGAAAAGAAAGTCATTCTTTACGGCAGCGAGGGCAACGTCAATATCTTCAAAAGCGAGCCCATTCAGAATTTCTGCACCTGCAGCGGCTCCGAATTTCCGAAAACGAATCTTCCGACGGCTGTTTTTGAAGTTGCCGACCCCATCGTTTTGAATACGAAGATCATGGAAGCCTGCGACTGCCATTGTCATCCCCATATCGCCGTCGAAGATCTTCCTGACCCTGTATGCGGCTGTTTTGGCGGCAGACTTTGCCCCGATATGCCGAGCAAGTTCCTTACGGTCTCTCTCGGATTTTTCTCCGTCGTTCGCATTGAACGTCCCGCGCAGTACCTCGTTCACGGCACGGAATATACCGTCCCCGAAAAGGAATGTGTATCCCCTTCCACAGACGACCCCTGCAAGATGTTCAAGCATATGGCGTTCCCCGTAAACGAATTCTATCCGCCCTCTCTTGGCGATATGCACGGACACGAGCCCGATCATAACGGCAATTGCGGTTGCAAACACTGATCATGCTTCGTCTTTTACATGAAAAAGAAAGTGGATAAAGATGCACACCGTTATCATGTTTCAAACTGACGAGATCGCTATTCCGCATTGAACAAAGAAACCTCCGATTTTTCATCGGAGGTTTTTTGATGTATCGGTGTTCGCGCGATTAAAGATATTTTTTGAGTTCTTCGGGAAGATCTGCTTCTGCGATGGAAGCTGTAAGGAAGAATTCGCAATTCCACTTTTCAGCCCAAACTTCAGCGAGCTTTACAAATTCAGCGAAATCAGCGACGTCATCTTTGCAGATTTTGAGCGCGGAGTCGATGAAGATGTGAGTAATATCGCTGTTGGAAGCATGAAGACCTGCAACAAAGCATCTGAGACCATGAGCGTTGTCGATGTTATATTCTTCAACGTCGATAAGTCTTGCCTGATATTTAATATCATAACGGAGTTTATCGCCTTTTTCGAGGCAGATAACGGAACCCTTGGAAGCTTCTGTTGCCGCATTTACTTTTTCAATCAATGTTTTGGTTTTTCCGGAACCTTTAAGACCAGCAATAAGTTTAATCATGATAAACCTCTTTCTTGACGAAGGTGTGATTTTGCGCGGTGCCGCGTATTCGTCATTGCGGCGCCGATACTTATATATATGATACACTCTTTTCGAAATTTTTGCAAGCATTTTATCATAGAAAATCTGCTCGAAATTGATTTTTATTCAAAATAGACAAATCAAGAACGCAAAATTGTTACTTTTGTTCTCCATTTTCAGCAGAAGGTATGATTTTACGGATATTTTTCTCCAATTTTTCTCTGGCAACGGTAACATCGCGTCCGCAACCGAGGCAAAGGATACGAATATCGGAACCAACACGCAAAACCTTCATTTTTTTCTCGCCGCAAGGGTGCTGTTTTTTCATTTCCAAAATGTCGCCGACGGCGAATTTTTTGATTTCCATCACATTCACCCCATCTTACAAATGTGCAAATTGAGACTGATAAAGATCGGCATAAATACCACCCTTTTCGAGCAGGAACTTATGCGAGCCTCTTTCTTTAATGCCTTCTTCCGCAATGACCACGATCTCATCCGCATTTTTAACGGTGGAGAGACGGTGTGCCACAACGATGGTCGTTCTGCCCTTACAAAGCGCATCCAGAGATTTTTGAATGAGTATCTCCGTCGCGTTATCGAGCGCACTCGTAGCTTCGTCCAAAATAAGGATAGCAGGATCCTTGAGGAAGACACGTGCAATGGAAATTCTCTGCTTCTGTCCGCCCGAAAGCTTCACGCCGCGTTCGCCGACAAAGGTATCGTAGCCATCGGGAAGTCCCATGATAAAATCATGGATATTGGCAAGCTTTGCGGCATTTACGACATCATCCATCGAAGCGCCCTCTTTGCCGTACGCAATGTTTTCGAAGATCGTACCCGTAAAGAGGAAGACGTCCTGTGTTACGATACCGATATGGCGTCTGAGCGAGGAACGTGTTACGTCAGCAATATTCTTACCGTCGATACGGACAGCGCCTTCATGGATCTCATAAAAACGAGGCAAAATATGACAGATCGTCGTCTTGCCCGCGCCCGAAGGACCGACAAGTGCAACCGTCTTTCCCGGCTCGATATGCAGACTGATGTCGGAAAGCACTTCTCTGTTGTCATCGTTGTAAGAAAAGCTTACGTGGTCGAATTCGATACTGCCCTTTACGTCGGAAAGCGGGATCGCATCCGGTGCATCCGCTTCAATGGGCGTATCGACAAGCTCACAGAAGCGAGTAAAACCGCTCATACCGTTTTGAAGCTGTTCAATGAGATTGATCAGGTTACGGATAGGCGTCATAAAGATATTGACAAAGAGGATAAAGGTCGTGAAATCCGCAAAGGTGATCCATTCATGATAGGTAAAGATACCGCCTGCCACAAGGATCACGACGTTCAAAAAGTCGATGATAAAGCCGTTACCCGAGAAAAATTCCGCCATCGCGCGATAAGAGATGCCTTTCGCTTTGACAAAATTCAAATTGTGCTTTTGGAATTTTTCGGCTTCATAAGTACCGTTTTCAAATGCCTTGGCAACGCGGATACCTGCAATACTGTTTTCAAGCGTAGCATTGACCTCGGATACCTGCTCGCGCGCTTCCGTAAATGCCGCGCTCATTTTAAGACGCTTTCTCGCCGCGAAGATCACGAGAAACGGAATACAAGCAAAAATGATCAGTGTCAAGGGAACGTTGATGGTACACATCAAAATAAACGAACCGACAAGCAAGAAGCAGGAAACGATGAAATCTTCGGGACCGTGGTGAGCAAGCTCTGCGATCTCCTGCAAGTCGTTGACGATGCGAGACATGATCGCACCCGATTTGTGGTTGTCAAAATAGGTAAACGGAAGCTTTTCAATATGTTCAAAGGCTTCCTTTCTCATATCCGCCTGCATTCTGACGCCGACAATATGACCGTAATACTGGATAAAAAATTTCAGACCCATTTTGATAAGATAAATACCAAGAAGGAAAATACCCCAAACAATGAGCGTGCGAAGCTGCTTATTCGGGATAAAATCGTTCATCATCGAACGTGTGATCATCGGATAAAAAAGATCACAGATCGCAAGAACGAACGCACAGAGCATATCCGCCGCAAAAAGCTTTCTATGCGGCTTGTAATATTTGATAAATCGTTTCAGCATATCAATCGTTATCTCCTTTTAATGATTCATTTTTTCCGCGAGGACCAAACGCTCCGAAGAGCATTCATACGCGCATTTATAATCTCCGCAACCGCTCGCGATCTTTTCAAGATCGCAGTAGACGTAGTATTTCAGCACCGCATCCGATTCCGCATCACAGCGCGCAAGCAGCGCCTTCAAAGCCTTGACAGTCTCCGTCATGCTTGTCTCATCGGAAAGATCAAACGTTTCGCGCAGTGCAAGATGCTCTCCGTAAAGAGAGTCCCTTCCGACCAAGCAAGCATCCCGCTTATTTCCCGCGATCGCTTGAATATAAAGAATATCATTGCAATATCGCTGAAAACGTTCGCTGATCTCATCCGCAGCAGAGAGCACAGCATCCTTTGTGCCGATGTATGCGATCACGCGCAAGTATTCTCTTGCCGCCACAGCAAGCTCCTCGTCAATATATACCGAGCGAGCACCATGCTCCAACGCCGCTTCTAAAAAGGCGACTGCACTGCGAAGCAGCCCCTTGTGATAAGCATCCGTTCCTCTGGCAAAGCACGCCTTGGCATAAATAAATTCCGTTTCGTCATCAAAAACACCAAGCGCATCCAAACGGCTGATGCATTTTGCGTAATCTCCCGCCGCATAGTATTTTTTGATCTTGGCGATGGCACCGAGCTTTTTGAAATCATCCAGATCTCCGTTTTCCGAGAAAAAATATTCAATCGGTGTATCCAGCTTTTTCGCAAGGTCGATGATCGTAGAGACCGATGGCTGTGCCACACCGTTTTCGATCTGGCTGAGCATATTGCGTGTGATGGTCTCACCCGCAAGCTCCGCCTGCGTCATTTTCTTTTCCAGACGCAGTGTTTTAATCTTTTTACCCAACATATCGTCCTTCAAATGCAAAACTTCTCCTTTTTTGTAAAAATAATTTACTGCAAGCAAAATTATAACGCATTCTCTGCCATTTGTCAAGGCTTGTCTGATGTAAAAAAGATTGACGAAAACGATTGTATTCTCTGCGGATCTGTGTTATAATGTAAACGCGCGCATCTTCAAAAGAGACTTCGTGCGCGCCGTGCAATTTTAACAGCATAATCAATCAAATTTTACCGAGGTGTTATCATGTATAGAGAACTGATCGAAAAGCTGACAGAAGGCAATCGATGGGCGAATGTGCAAGAGCCTTGCCCCGAAGAAGACATACGAAAAGCCGAAAAATACGTGGGTTTCTCATTCCCCGAAGATCTCAAAGCCTTACTGCGAGAAACAAACGGAGATCATTGGCTTTTGCTATCAGCAGAAAGAATGATCGATCACGTAAAAGAAAACAGAGAAATATTCCCCGAATACCTTGATCCTGACGAATATGAGGAAAAGGTCAATCGTTTTGTTTTCTTTGCGACCAACGGTTGCGGCGATTATTACTGCTATCGTGTTCTGGCAAACGGCGAAACCGATGCATCAGCCATTTACATCTGGGAACACGAGCTATTTGAAGTTCGCAAAGTTGCAAAGGATCTTGCCGATCTGATAACCAAATACTACAATGACGAAGTGTAATATCAAACGAATCCAATTTGATAAATTCATCAAACAAAAACATACCCCGACAGACTTTTGCAAAATCTGTCGGGGTATGTTCATTCTTATGAGAATCGATCTTACGGCGTTTTTTGAATCAAGCTATTTTTCATTCTCTTTCTTTTGACGATATGAAAAGCAAGGATCCAAGCCCCGAGTGCAACGAGCGCACCGCAAAGCGCACCAAGACTATCGATCAAAACGTCGACAACGCCGGGGCCTCTTCCCGGAACAAAGGATTGATGCCATTCGTCAAGCATCGCATACGGCACGCAAACGGCAAGCGTGAAAAGCAGCGTCATCCAAACTTTTTTATCAAACGTACGGAAAAAAACGTAAAAAAAGAATCCCAAAAGTGCATATTCCGAAAAATGAGCAAGCTTTCGGATAGAAAATTCCGTTTTGATCTTCACTTCCTCATATTGCGCGGGAGGCATCGTTTCTTTATCCACCCCCACCGTATCCAAAACTTTTTCTGTAATTTCTTCGCTCAAACTACCCGATTCCTCTCCGGTATCCGCCGAAAACGAAAAAATCATACCTGCGGTCAAAATCGCCAAAAAAAGAGAAATCGCTCTGATGATGTATATTTTCATTCCAATCTCCGTCATAAATATTTTGTTTTCTTATCATATCATAAAGACCTTGTCGTTGTCAATCGAAAAAGTGCGAAAAATAACATTCTCTCAAAAAATGCATACCATGAAAATAGGACGAAAGCAATTTCGTCGCCAAAACGAAAACCAAAGGAGATATCTCGATTTGCAATATTTCAAAAACACGCCGCGGCGCGCAATGGATCATCAGCATCCGCGAGACGCAGGCATGTTCCCCCTCTGCCGAAATGATGCAGACGATCGCATGGGATGTATGCGTGAGCGTCAGAACGGCTGTAGCTGCGCATTTCCAAGAAACGACGAACCCGCGCGTATCTGCAAAGACCCCGCTCAGAGTGAGCGCATGAATCCATGCGACTGCGCAGACAATAAACGTTCGGAGCGCACAAACGGCCATGCTTGTATGGATAAAGACCGCGTGGAACGCAACAGCCGTTGCGGTTGTATGGGCACTGACCGTTTGGAGCGCATGAACGATTGTGAAGACATGAACCAATCGCACCGATGCGAAAACACACCCACCGCAGAGCATTACGAGTGCATGGGGCTTGCCATGGCGTTTGTTCCCGATCATGAATTTGAGGATACAAACGAAGCCGAGGAAGCACTTTGCCGCGGTTCGCTTTTCCAAAAGCTTGATATGCCGTTTTACGGTCAACGAAGGAGGAACTGCAAATGATGGACAGAGATCGTTTACTCCGCCGCATCCAGGCGGAAGACTTCGCGCTTTATGAAACCGTTCTGTATCTTGACGGACATCCAAACTGCCGTAGAGCGCTCGCATTTTACAACAAGCACCGCGATATCGTAAAAGCGCTCCGCGAGGAATTCGAGAGCAAATACGGTCCCTTGAATATTTACGGCAACACGAGCGACTGCGATTGGCACTGGGTCAACAAGCCTTGGCCTTGGGAAAAGGAGGCAAACTAAACCATGTGGGCATACGAAAAAAAATTACAATATCCCGTTAAGATCAAAAACCCTAACCCCACCTATGCAAAGATCATCATCAGCCAACTCGGCGGTGCTAACTCCAAAAACATATAAAAAAATGAGAGGAAGTTTCCTCTCATTTTTCCAGTTTTCGCATAACGCTCCGATACAGTGTCGCGTCCAAAAGTGAAAGCGTTGACATAAGTTCGTCCATGATTTCCCACACCTTGACGGAATCCATGCCGTTGATTGCCTTGACGAAATCGCTCTCGCCTTGAATATCGACAACGATTTCAGGTATTTTCTCGATCTTTGCCGATTTTTCCGTATACATATGATCGTATATCGTGTAAAAAGTAGCAAGCTTTTGCAAATTCGCATAAGACATCGGCGACTCTACCAGCGTATCAATAGCCTCTTCCAGTTCTTTTCGTGTGATCATGGTTTATCTCCTTTTTTATGCGCTCTCGATCTGATTGATACAACGGCGGATAGCTTCGCGTTCCTTTTCGGTGCGTGCATCCTCCATCATTTCACGGAGTTCTCGAACCATCTGTTCCTTACCGTCGTCTCGGGAATAACGACCCATGCTGTCGCGTCTGCGACCGCGGTAGCTGTTACCGCCATCGTTGTAACTGTTTTCGTGATGCATACGACCGCCGCCGTATGTTCCACGTGCTTCCCAATCGCCATTGCCCTGGCTATATCCATCATCCTCCAGCATCATGATCTTGTCGATGTTCTTGATGGTGTCGGAAAGTTTATGAATATATTCGATGGAACCGGCGGTCAATTTTTCCTCGCCGGAAAGTCTCTCAAGCTCTTTGCAAAGCTTTTCCTTGATTTTTTCAAGATAATGCATACCGTTCTCCTTTCTCAATCATTTTCGATGATCAAATTTGCGTTCTGCACGCTGATCTCCTGCGTACTGATGTTTTTAACTGTAACCGTAACACAGCATCTGCAATCAACGGGAATATACGCCTCGACGAACACGTTGAAATAGTTTTCAACCGCAGCAGGCGTAACGATCGCCGTGGATGCGCCGAGCGCTTCGCCCTCGATGGCAAGCGCAATGGAGATTGCTTCCACCGTACCACCCGTCGGGATGGCGATATTCGCGCCGAAAGAAACCTTATACAGCGTACGGCACTGACCGGTTGCGTTTCTAAGCGTGAAAATGCCCGAACCCTCACGGTGATTTACATAATGCTTGTTACAGCCGAACGGCGTTTCCGTGAATACGACGTTCGCATTCGGCGCCACATCCTGAACCGCAACGTTTGTAAATTCTGCCATATTAAAACCCTTTCTTTTTTATAAAAATTGAACGGCGGGACGATTGCCCCGCCGTTTTTGCGTTATCGACTCGGGGTCGACCATTTTGTTGAAGCCAACAAAATATTGAATTTTAGCAGCCGCAATTATTTCCAAACTGTACCTGACCGCAAGAATTTACAGGAAAATTGATGGGTGTCGGACCGTTCACCAAAAATGCAGGCTGCGGGCAGTCGTGTCCGCTGCGTCTGATGATCTCCGCGGTGGAAGCATCGATCGCCGCACGAATTACGCCGTTCTGGTTCGCCTGGGATGCCGCAAGCTCAAGCGCAAAGATCTTCTGATTCTGTGCCGCAATGCGTTCATCCTTATCTGCAATACGCTGAGCAGTGAGTGCATCAAGGATCGCACGAGCATTCGCGTTCTGGTTGTCGATGATATCGCGTGTGGTATTCTGAATGGTGTTGCGTGTGTCGCAAGCCTGCGATGCCATATTGTAGTTGGTATCCGCAAAACCGCGTTCAAGAAGGCGCTGTGTTTCGCAGCAGCACTGCTGGTTCGCCATCATCATCTGGTTAAGCTGCGCCATGAGCGCCGCCTGCTGGTTGCAGCGAGAGAGCTCTGCGTTTGCAAAGCCGTTTGTAACTGCGCCGGTGATCGCGTAGGTAGAATCGCAAAGGCCGTTTGTGATTCCGTCGAGTTTGCCGATAAGCGTCTGCTGATCGACTGCGGAGCGAACTTCTGCCTGTGTTGCGTAAGCGTTATTGTTTCCAAAACCGCCATTGCCCCAGAGCAACCACGGGAGGATGCCACCACCCATACCGCCGAAGCCGCCAAAACCGCCCATGCCGCCAAAGCCAAACATGGAAGCGAAAAGGAAAAGAACGATAAGACCGACGATGCCGCCACCGCCGAGACCCCAGCCGTCATTGTTCTGACAGCCGTTGTTGTTGGTAACCGCCGCGATATCGGCGGGTGTCATTTCGGAAGCCGTAATAGACATATATTGATTCCTTTCTTGATTTTTTAATTTATGCAAATCGTGCGCACGATAATTGCCTGTTTTTATTTGATAAATCTTGCGATTTTCTGTGCCATGCCAAAAAGCATGTTGTACTGCTGATCGGACATTTTACCGGATGCCCTCAGCTTTTGAATTTCTGCGTTCGGGTCGCCTCTGAAATTCTGCCGAAATTGATTGAAGCTCGCCATCATATTTGCAAAGCCTCCATCGTTTTGAGGTTGCATCGGCTGTCTTCCGCCGCCGAGTTGATGAAATAGTGGATTTCCCATAAAATACTCCTTTCTTTTCAAAAAGAAAAAAGCCATCGCAAGGATTTCTCCTCGTGATGGCTCACGGCTCTTTTATTCCTCCGCATTTTTCGCGGAGCTCATAATTTGCGCGATTTTCGCATCAAATTCTTCTCTTGTGATAAAACGACTTGGATCAAAGGCTTGTGCCTCCTGTGCCGGCTGATTTTGCGTCATTTGTGCTCCTGCTCCCCGCTCCTTGTAATCGAATATACGAAGAGGGAGTGGCATACCGCTCGCATCTGCGGACTTAAGATAAAACACGTTTTCTTCACTGTCCATGAGAAAAACAGACGTTCCCGGTGCTACCATGTAGCCTTTTGCGCCGGCCTCGCCTTGCACCCAAATAAGCCCATTGTTTCCTTGAGGATTCTGTGGCTGTGCATTCGACTGCATTTGCTGCGGTTGCGGTGTCTGCGGCATTGGTTGCTGGCCCATGCGAAGTGCCGCCAAATAATCAGGAACGGCATTATTCATACCATATCCGGGATATCCGCCCATTTGGTTTCCATAATAACCGCCAAACATTTCTTCTCACTCCTTTGCCCAATAATATACGGGAATTTCATCCCCACTGTCCCAAGTGTCGAAATAATCGCCATCGATGGCAGTAACGACGTGGCCGTCAATGGCGAGAACATAAACGCCGTTCGGATGATCAGTACAAAAATCCTTGACCGTGTAGCAATCCGGGCAGGTATCCGGAATCAATGCCCTATGAAATCCGTTCGCCTTTAGATATGCGTTCCAAACATGGTTTGCGCTCGGCATATCACCAAGCATAAAGCCGTATAAGGCAAGCCCTGAAAACACATGGTCCCAATCCTTTCCGAGAGCCTTCGCAAGCGCTCTGACAGTGCAATCGCCGCGCCTCATGCCTGTGGGATTTGGATTATATCGTATAAATGGCATTTCATCATTCCCTTTTGTTTTCTTGCTTTTATGATATCATAAAAAGGAGCCGTCCGCAATCATGCGAACGGCTCCTTTTCGTCCTCTTTTTGTATTCTATTTGATCTCCACGCGAATGTGTTTGAACAGCTTGTTTCTCGCCTTGTAAATAATTTTCTTTGTTCTTTGGACCGAAATAGAAAATTCTTCAGCAAGAGTTTCAAAACAAACGCCGTCAAGGTATCTTCTTTTCAACATCGCGCGTTCTCGTTCGTCAAAGATCCATTCATCAATGATAGCGGATATTTCCGAACGGGAAAGATTATAGTCCTCAATTTTCATAGAATCACCGCCTGATTCTTCTTCTTTGAATTTTCCGAATCTTGACACCTTTCGCAGGTGTCGTCTTTTTTCTTTTAACCTTCGCTCGAAGATGTTGACTCATACGGTCTCACCTCGTTTTCGTCCCCGATGATATTCACTCCTTCGCCGCCCTGATCGTAATCATAAGAAATGGTTTCAAATTGACTTTCGTAGATCAGCCAACCAATGTTTGTCGCAAAGAAAAGAGATACGACAACGATTAGCGCAATCCATAATTTTTTTACGGTTCTCTCGTATCGGCTCACGGTATCATCGTATACAAAAAAATCTACTGTTTCGGGCGGTTCTCGTTTTACTGTTTCACAGTTGGTACACATCTTTTTTTCCATTATTATATCTCCTTTATCAAATCAAAAACCATCAAAACGAGCTGTCCTACGGTTGATGTTACAAGAATCCATGCCAGTTTTTTGAAAAAACCGATATCTTTTTCCGTAACGGTCATCCGCTTGTCGTCGTTTGCGAATTTTTTATTTACACTTTCCTGCTTTTCGTTGCAGTCTGACTGCAAAACATATCTGTCGTCAAAATGCTCCTCTAACTGGTGAATGGTTTCGAGACTCAATTCCATATCATTCACCACCCGTTTTGCTGTGTGTTGCTTCATGAACCCACGTTGCGGAAGCTCCCGAAGCCATACCGACAACGAGTGCCATCCAAACCGTAGTAGCAGGAATCGCCGAGGGGTAAACGTAGAACGCCACCAAGCCGAGGACTGCGCCGAGACAGACAGCGACAAGTGGGATCCATTTTTTGAAGGTCTCGCCTTTGACGATGGTTTTCAGCCATTCAATGATGGCGTATACAACCGCCGCGATCGCAGGGACGCTGATGGTTTGCAAAAATTCCATATGCACCTCTTTCCGAGGTTTATATATTTATGTTATCATATAAACCTCATTTTGTCAAATTGTTTTTGTTAAAATATGCTATATTTTTCTGTTCTTTTCTTATTTTTCTTCCCCTTGCGGTTGGCAAGGGGATTTGTTTTTGCAAGCGAAGCCTGCCATTATATTGCGCTTAAAATGTGTGCAAGCGTTTCACCTATCTTTTCGTGTCCAATGGGGTTAGGATGCAATCCATCATAAATATACTGCGCTTTCCAAGTGGAGTTATAAGGACTAATGCCGAGTGATTTGCCGTTTACCACCATCAAGCCGTATCTATCCTGCGCCACTTCATAAATTGCTTTGCGGAAATCCTCAACATATTTTCCCTCTGCGTTGGGTTCTGTTTCGTTTCCTGTGGAGAAATTACGAAGCAAAGGTGTAATAAATACAATTTGCTTGTCGGGGTAACGATCTATCAAGCCGTTACAAAGCACATCCAATGCGCCGTAAAAAGATATGTCTGTTTTATCTGCTTTTGTGCCAAGAGGAACGTGCGTTGCAAAATCGTTCGTGCCACCAAGCACCACCACCATATCCAAATCACTCGACATATTGGTATATCGTTTAACAAATGAGCCTGAAGCATTAACAGTAGATGTTCCCGAAATTGAAGTTCCCGAACTACCGTAATTGTATGGCGTAGCACCAAGCACCTCACAACACTTAACGAGGTAAGGGCGGCTTGTTGTGTGATTACCTATTCCTTCACCATCATTTTCCGTATAAGCACCAGCCGTGATACTGTCGCCGAGAAAACCTATCTTTTTATTCACCCAATAGCCTTTAATGCCATTGTTTATTTTTTCAAGCGTTTCAAATTCGATGGCATTTTCGGATAAATCCATTACTTGAAATGCAATAGTATCAAACACAGGAGTTTCTGAAAGTTCTGTGCTGGCGTTTTTATACCACTTGCCATCACCAAAGCTAAAGTAGCCAACAAGAACACCGTTCAGCCAAGTCATTATATATCCCTTCTTGTTTGTGTTTAGTTTGTAGGGCGGTATATAATCCAGCTTGAGCTTTTCGGTACATTGCCAAGCGGCATCTGTGATATAATGCGATGTAGTTAACTGCCAACACTTGCCGATTGCCCATTTCAAGTTGTTGAAAAACATATTATTTTCTGCGAGTACGCGGCTTGATACGTGCGAAACTTCATTTATTTTTGTTAAGCAAGCGCGAACGGATAAGACATCAACAATAACATTTTCTAACGGCAACTGCGTTGATACCCCACAAATATTAAATGCTAACGGTTCTTCTATCTCCGTTGCTCCTTTATACCATTTTCCATCTCTATAGTTGTAACAGCCTTTATATGTGTCGCTGTCCCAAACCATACAGTACAAGAGTTTGTTTGATACATATTCGGCAGATATTAAAGGCACTTTAGTCGAGAAAAATTTTTCTGTACATTTCCATTCAGTTGATTCTGTATCACTTAAACTACCGTTATTTGAGTTCCAATATCCACTTTGCCAAGAGATTTCGCTTTTATCCCTCAAATCGTTGACCTGTTCCGTCGCCGCCTTCTGGCTCAACACCTTTTCCTCGGAATCCCCCAGTTCCTGCGCGATGCTCGTCTTGTCGATTTTACCTACAACCTGCTCCGCAAGCTCAGTATAATCATCGGGGATGCTCGAAAGCGTTTCCGCGCCCTTTTCTTCGATGGACTTCACCGCCGCCGCTCTCTCGATCTCGATGAAGTTCGCCCATTCTTCTTCCGTACCCGTGAACTTGCCAAGCCTTACCGCTATTTCATACGCCGATTCGCCGCGTATCGCCATCAGTGGTTCAAATTTCCCTGTATCGGGGTTTCGCACATATAATTTTTTATGTGATACTTTTTTCATCTATTTGCTCCTTTCTGATTAATTACTCATTATGAATTTAGCAATTTTTTCACCCACAACACCATTTCCATAGTCGTTAAAATGCAGATGCCAATTTGTCAAACTCACATCGTCACAATAGAAAGTATCTCGGTTGACTTCGTTTATGCCTAACTCCTTGTACAAATCAACAATAGGCAAGTTATACAATTCAGCAATATCTTTCTTTATACGAGCTGTTTCATAAGGAAATTTACCGCTTGAAGTCCACGCTATAGCAGAAACAGTCATATATATCTTAACTTTGGGATAGTTAGTCAAAATATACTCGATTGCGTTCTGCCACGCGCCGTATACTGTAGTGGTATCAAAATCAGAACCGATGGGAGCTATCGCGCCAACAGTAACTTCACTTTGTTTCACAAAGTCATTTACACCGCCCTCAAGAAGTACGGCATCAACATTTGTGAAATTATAAGCGGTAATTCTGTTGCAAATCTGTGCAGAGGTGTTACCGCTCACGCCCTCGCTGATTATATGGCAACCGAGCATTTTTTCAATAGTCTGCTGATAGCCTATACAGGTTTTACCCCTTAATTCTGCCTTTGTTCTATCTCCGTAGGGATTTCCGTTATACCAAGTTCTCGAATCTCCGAAGATGGCAAGTGTTTTTCCATACAGAACATTCAGCGCGTTATATTCATTCACAAAGGTTTTGAGTTTGTTTGCCTGTGCTTCGCTCTTTAATATTTTTTCATTTACAAAATATCCGTAAGGGGGGTAATTTTTAAGCTCTGTTCCCTCGCTTATAATAAAGTCATCGGCTGTTTGCAAGGGGTTTGTTTCGATACCAGACTTATGCATATTCACTCTTACGAAGCCATCGAACGGTGCAACAAATGTGTGATAGTTTGATACTTCGGTTACAACATACGGTCTTCCCTTATAAACCTTGTCTATATCGTATATGCCGCCAGGGGAAGTCAAAGCATATGAAACACAATAGGTTTTGCCATTTTTAATCGGGATATAATCCGAATAGCAATATTTTTCAAGTGCTTGCTCAACGCCATCGTTGTTTATGATATAGCCGTTAGTAACAGTTTCTTTATTAAAAAGGTTTCCTGTTTCAAAGCCTAAATTGTCTAACGCTCTCGTCGCCGCCTTCTGGCTCAACACCTTATCCTCGCTATCCCCAAGCTCCTGCGCGATGTCGTCGGCGGTCATAAACAAGGTCTTTTCATCGTCAGACGGATCTATCCATGCAACAACTCTTTCGCTTTCGGGTTCTTCTTTCGATACCGCGATGCCACCAAGATTGCCGAAATCGTTCATCATCTGATCATATGCGACCTGCGCCTCATCCACCTTGGCGAGTGCCTCCTCTGCCTCTGTAAGGGCATTTTTCGCAGCTTCCACCGCTTCGACTGCCTGCAACTTGGATTTCTCAATCTTCAAGAGCGCCTCTTCATAAGATTGATATTCGTTTGAACTTTTGGCATTTTTCAGAACGTCCGGCCGAACGCGAACGACAAATGTCTGTGCCTTCAGGACCTGCCCGCTCTCCTCTTTGTAAAGCTGAATATCACATTCTACGTCGCCGGCGGCAGCGAGTGTCTGCTCTGTCAAAACGACCGTGATTATATTTTCGGAGATTGTCGGATAATCATTGAATATTTCTGTTCCGTCAGGCTTTTTCGCGGCAAATCGAGCGATTACACCGTCCGGGA
>JBGVLA010000174.1:0-45326 GCA_045124015.1 Eubacteriales bacterium
GGCTGAACGGCTACGTTCACGAGGGCTTCAATACCATCGACCTCGGACGTTATGCAAACGGCGGCTCATATCACGTTTATGAAATGCTTTTCCATATCGCGGCGCATCTCCACGGCATCGCGGACGCGGAAAAGAATCTGACTGAACGCCTCATGATCGACCTTGACTTTGACGGCGCGACACATGAATATATGCACACGCTGAAGGGTATCGGTGTCAAGGCAAATCAAGGCTGGAACGCTTCCATTTACGCGATCTGGGCGGAAATTATGAAGCGCGGCAAGGCAACGAGCGCATATTTTGATGCGGCTGACGCAAAAATGGCATCTCTTTGAGTTGTGAGGTACTTATGAAATATTTGCAGAATCTACATACGCACAGCACCTATTGCGACGGCAAGGATACGCTCGAGGAAATGATCCTTTCGGCAATCGAACAGGGCTTTGATTCCGTCGGCTTTTCGGGTCATTCCTATATGCACTATTCCCCGAGCCATTCCATGTCCATCGAAGGTACGGAGGCATACAAAAAAGAAGTTGCTTTTCTGAAAGAAAAATATAAAGATAAGCTCGATATTTTCTGCGGTCTGGAGGTCGATATGTATTCCGAGATCGACCTTTCGGGCTACGATTATCTGCTCGGCGCGGTGCATTACCTGAAAAAGGACGGAGAATATCTCGGCTTTGACCGCGGTGTTCCCGAGGTTACGGCACTGATCGACGAGCATTTTGGCGGAGACGGTATGGCGTTTGCCAAGATGTTCTATGAAACGATTCCTGAACTTCCCAAATATGGAAAGTTTGACGTTTTGGCGCATTATGATATTTGCGCGAAACTCGTGGAAAAGAAGCCGTTTTTCGATGAAAATGACCCAAAATATCAAAAAATGGCGCTCGAAGCGCTTGATGCCTTGACGGGAAAAATTCCATTTTTCGAGGTCAATACGGGTGCGATCGCGCGTGGTTATCGCACGACACCTTATCCGAATCTGTTCCTGATGAAGGCCTTCAAGGAGCTTGGTTGGGGACCCGTCATCGGATCGGATTGCCACGATAAGCGTTATTTGAAGCATAGCTTTGACGAAGCAGAGGAGATCCTCAAGTCTGTCGGCTTCCGCGAGGTCTACGTTTTGAAATCCACGGGCTTTGAAGCCATTGGACTTGATTAAAGGAGAGGTGTTATGACAGTCAGTGAAATCATCTCATGGATCATGGTGTGCTTCTCGATCCTCGGTGCGCTCGATCGCATCTTCGGAAGCCGTCTTGGTCTTGGTAAGGAATTTGAAAGAGGCATCATGCTTCTCGGCACGATGGCGCTCTCCATGGTCGGTATGATCGTCATTTCTCCGCTCATTGCCGAGCTTTTGCGTCCCGCGCTTGAAAAAATGGCAGAGGTCCTTCCCATCGACCCCTCCATCGTCCCTGCGACCCTCTTTGCAAACGATATGGGTGGCGCACCGCTTGCCACGGAGCTTGCCGTCGATGAAAAGATCGGTTATTTCAACGGTCTTGTCGTTTCGTCCATGATGGGTGCGACCATTTCGTTTACGATTCCCGTGGCGCTCGGCATGGTCAAAAAGGAACAGCACAAGGAAGTGCTTCTCGGTCTTCTTTGCGGTATCGTTACCATTCCGCTCGGTTGCTTTGTCAGCGGTCTGATCTCGGGCATTGCCATCGTTCCGCTGCTTTTGAATCTGCTTCCGCTCGTGCTTTTCTCGGGTATCATCGCCTTTGGACTTATGAAATTCCCCGATGCTTGTGTGAAGATCTTCAGCGTTTTCGGCGTCATCATCAAGATTTTGATCACGATCGGTCTTGCGCTCGGTATCTTTACGTTCCTCACGGGTGTCAAGCTCACGGAGCACGTCGATACCTATGAAAACGGCATCTACATCGTAGCGAATGCTGCCGCCGTCATGACGGGCGCGTTCCCGCTTGTATATCTCGTTTCCAAGCTTCTCAAAAAGCCTCTTTCGCTTCTCGGCAAGAAAATGGGTATCAACGATACCGCCGCGACAGGTCTGATCTCCACCCTTGCGACCAGTATGACCACTTGGGATATGGTAAAGGATATGGATAAAAAGGGCGTTGTGCTCAATTCCGCGTTTGCGGTCTCTGCGGCGTTCACCTTTGCGGGACATCTCGCGTTTACGCTTGCGTTTTCCGCAGAATGGCTTCCGAGCGTGATCATCGGTAAGCTCGTGGCAGGCGTTCTTTCTCTCGTCGTTGCGTTTTTCATCTACGGCAGAATTTACAAAAACGATAAAAATGAGGAGGCAAGTCGTCGCTGACGATTGCTCGCCTATCTTGGCTTTTCGCATTGCCAAACATGGCAAAACGGCGAGGTCGATTCGAACAAATTCCTATGGAACAAAAAAGACGATTCCGAAGAATCGTCTTTTTTATTTGGCTTTGTTTTTGCCGTCTTATTTTGCGTATTCCGCAACACGGCTTTCGCGGATCACATTGACCTTGATCTGACCGGGATATTCAAGCTCCTGTTCGATCTTGTTTGCGATATCGCGGGCAACCACGATCATCTGATCGTCGCCAACCTGTTCGGGCTTGACCATGATACGAATCTCACGGCCTGCCTGAATTGCATAAGATTTATCAACGCCGGGGAAGCTATTGGAGATTTCTTCGAGCTTCTGGAGACGCTTGATGTAGCTATCGAGATCTTCACGACGTGCACCGGGACGTGCGGCGGAGATGGCATCGGCTGCCTGAACGAGAACAGCGATGATGGTCTGCGCTTCCACATCACCGTGGTGAGCTTCGATCGCATGGATAACGTCTTTGTTTTCTTTGAATTTACGGGCAATTTCAACACCGAGCTGGATATGAGAGCCTTCCACCTCTTGAGTAAGTGCTTTACCGATATCGTGGAGAAGACCTGCACGTCTTGCAAGTGTGCTATCAAGACCGAGTTCGTTTGCCATGATACCTGCGAGGTAAGCAACCTCAACGGAGTGTGTCAGCACGTTCTGACCGTAGCTGGTACGGTATTTGAGACGGCCAAGGAAACGAATGAGGTCGGGATGGAGACCGTTGATGCCAATATCAAATGCGGCTTTTTCACCTGCCTGCTTGATGGTGGTTTCCACCTCGCGGCGTGCTTTTTCAACGGTTTCTTCGATTCTGGACGGATGGATACGTCCGTCGGAAATGAGTCTTTCAAGGGTGATTCTCGCAATTTCGCGGCGAATCGGGTCGAAGCAGGAAAGTGTGATGGCTTCGGGTGTATCGTCGATGATAAGATCAACGCCTGTGAGGGTTTCGATCTTATGAATGTTACGACCTTCACGACCGATGATACGGCCTTTCATTTCGTCGCTGGGGAGCGGTACAACAGAAACGGTGGTTTCGGAAACTTGATCGGATGCAAGACGCTGAATGGCAAGAGAAATGATGTTCTTTGCGCGTTCGTCTGCGGTGTCATGGAGCTCGCTTTCGATCTGAGAGAGCTTGATAGCGGCTTCGCGTTTTGCTTCGGTTTCGATCTTGGAAACGAGTTCCGCTTTTGCTGTTTCGCATGTATAACCGGAAATTTCTTCAAGCTTTGCAAGCTGATCGTTCTTAACCTGTTCGATTTCAGCCTGAATTCTTTCGTTTTCACGGATTTTTTTATTAAGCATTTCATCCTTGCGCTCGAAATTTTCGATCTTACGTTCGAGGGTCTCCTCTTTGGCAAGCGCTTTGTTTTCAAGACGAAGGATCTCTTGGCGGCGTTCTTTATTTTCGCGTTCTGCTTCTGTCTGAGCCTTTAAGATCTCGGCTTTCGCTTCGACGATCAACTCCTTGGACTTTGCTTCACCGATCTTCACGGCGTTGGCAACGATACGTTCTGCTTCTGCTTTTGCTTCACCGAGGGTCTGATCGTTGGCTTTGATACGAAGATTTCTGCCGATCCAAGTTCCGACGGCAATGCCGATGGCAAGACAAAGAACACCAACAATGGCTGCGATTACATATTCCATGCTTAATTTAGCACCTCCTTTGCGTTGGGCAAATATATATAGATTTGCTGCGGTTCTTTTCAGAACATTTCCGCAACATAAGAATATTATAATATATTTGAAAGATAATGTCAAGGGAAAATGATATTTTTGTAAGGCAGAGGCTTGCAAGTGGAGCTTTTTTATGTTAAAATGATAAAAAAGAGATAGGAGATAGCATATGTCATTTTTATATTGGCTTGAGGATCTGCGAAATCCGATTTTTGATTTTATATTTTCCGTCATCACCCTTTTCGGAGAAGAAACGATTTTTATGGCGGTAGGCATGATCATATTTTGGTGCTTAAATAAATATGATGGATATTATCTGCTTTGCGTTGGATTTTTCGGTACGCTGATCAATCAATTTTTGAAGATCACATGCCGTATCCCTCGTCCTTGGGTGAAGGATCCGAATTTCACCATCGTGGAATCTGCAAGGGAAGCGGCAGGCGGATATTCATTTCCGAGCGGACATACGCAGGTTTCCGTCGGTCTTTTCGGCGGTATTGCGCGGAGAAGCAAGCAGAAGATCCTTCGCGGCGTTATGATCGCGCTTTGCGTTCTTGTTCCTTTTTCCCGTATGTATCTCGGCGTACATACCCCGTGGGATGTTGCGGTTTCTGTTTGCATCGCCTTGATTCTGATTTTTGTTTTGCATCCGCTTTTTCAAAGGGCAGAGAAGGATGCGCGTGTGATGTACGGTATTTTGGGCGTGCTTTCTGCGATCGTCGTTGCCTATTTGCTTTATGTATCGCTCTTTCCGTTCCCCGAATCCGTTTATCTGGAAGAAAATATTCATAATTTGGACTCTGCGCGAGAGAACGCGTATACGCTCCTTGGTTGTATGGCGGGGCTTCTCGTGCTCTATCCCGTTGAGCGCAAGTGGATCCGATTTGAAACGAAGGCGGTTCTTTGGGTTCAGATCGTGAAGGTCGTAGGCGGACTGCTTCTCATACTTGCGGTCAAGGAAGGCTTGAAGATGCCGCTTGATACATTGTTTGGCGGACATATGATCGCGCGCAGCGTTCGATATTTTTTCGTCGTGCTGATGGGCGGACTTCTTTGGCCTCTGACATTTCGATTTTTCTCCAAAATCGGGCAATCCTGACTTTTTATATGGGTGAGCATAGAAAAACGCTGAGGTCGATTTGCCGTAATTTCTTAGAAAACAAAAAACCGTGTGCCAAGCACACGGTTTTTGTTGTCAAATAAGATATTACTGTTTTTTGTAGGTAGCAAGACCGATCTTGATGGAGTCTTCACCTTCGGAGAAAGAGAATGTGCCGCTGTATTCGTCAGCATCTTTGTCTTCGAATGTGAATTTGATCTTTTCGTAGCCGTCTTCACCTTCGAAGATTTCATATTTGCCTTCGAAAGTCTTTTCGAAGCCGAGAACCTTGGTGGTGATGGTTACGTTGCTGCCCTTGAAGGTGTATGTAACGCCGGAACCGAGAAGTTCGCCGCTGGCATAAGTGCCGGAAAGTTTCTTTCCACAAGCAACGAGCGCAAATACCAAAGATACTACGAGCGCGAAAGCAAGAACTCTTTTAAGTGTTTTCATGTTGATATACCTCCATTAAAATATATTTGACATAATTATTATATCATAAAATGGAAAAAAGTCAAGCGTTTACAAATTATTCATAATTAAATGTATGTTTCGTAAAATATTATATGCAAAAGTGAAAAGATTTTTATAAAATTTTCAAAATCCTGTTGCAAAAAGAAATAAAATATGATATTCTATTTAGGTAAAAACGAAAGAAACGCTATGAAAAAGCGGCTTTGTACGATTTCATTTGCCACAGAGAGGTCTGCCGTTGGCTGAAAACAGATCGCAAATGTGTATATCGCCTTTCACTTTGGAGCGGATGCAATGAAAACTGAGTAGTTGTATACGGCAATGCCCCGTTATAGGCATCAAGAGTGTTATGGGATATTCCCATAAAAATCGGGTGGTACCGCGGAAGTTTATGCTCCCGTCCCTT
Organism: Eubacteriales bacterium; assembly: GCA_045124015.1. Lineage (GTDB taxonomy): Bacteria > Bacillota > Clostridia > Oscillospirales > CAG-272 > QALR01. Next base: position 5,989 of record JBGVLA010000174.1, read on the forward strand.
TTTTGTGGACGGGAGTTTTTTGTTTTTTTGACTTCTTGCACATAAGCCCCCCTTTTCCCTTTTCAAGGGAGAGCCGATGTTCTTTTTTCTTTTTGAAAGAAAAAAGAACGAAAAAAGAAGCAACAAACTTAGGCAGTTTGATCGCCTGTAGAAATTTTGGATGAATACCGTTTGTGTCCTCTTGAGCCGCCTATCATACGGCGTACGGACACAAAGAAGCATTACGGCAATTGTCCGTTCGCCGTGATCGAGTGCACAAAACTCACTTTTGGTACGAATTTTGGGTCTGTGATATATGTTTTTCCGTAGCGAAAACGTTCGATATTGCTGCCCATCGGCGGTTGTTCCGCCGCGATGTCCCGGAGCCGACGCCGGCGTAGGGTTTCACGAACTTGTTCGTGAAAAATCCGTGCGGGGAGCCGATTGAACCGCATATCAAAATCTGCACAAGCGATCAAACGGCACGTTTGCGGTTTTCTTTTGATACTTTTCTTGTCCGACAAGAAAAGTATGCGTTCTCTCTTTTGCGGAAAAAGTGGCGATCATACAAAAAAGTACACAATTATCAAAATACCAGTAAATTTTTGAAAGGAAAGATCATTTTTATGAAAGAATTGCTCAAACAGATCCGAGAAAAAGCAATCGCTGAGATCGAATCCTCCGACCGTTTGGAAGAGATCCGTATTCAGTATCTCGGCAAAAAGGGTGAACTGACAGCCGTTCTTCGCGGCATGGGTAAGGTTTCTCCCGAAGAAAGACCGCTCATCGGTCAGCTCGCCAATGAAGTCAGAGCAGAAATTGAAGCTGCTCTTGCAAAAAAAGAAGAAGAAAAAGCGAAAAAAGAGCTTGAAAACCGTCTTCTTTCCGAAAAAATCGACGTTACCGTTCCCGGTACGCCTTACACCGCAGGTCATCGTCATCCCTTGGCGCAGACCGAAGAATTGCTTCGTGATATCTTCATCGGTATGGGCTTCTCCATCGCAGAAGGTCCCGAGGTAGAATATGACTACTACAACTTTGAAGCGTTGAATCTCCCCAAGAATCATCCTGCGCGTGATACTCAGGATACATTCTATATCACAGATAATATCCTTCTTCGTTCTCAGACGTCTCCCGTTCAGGCGCGCGTCATGGAACAGACTCAGCCCCCGATCCGCATCATTTCCCCCGGTAGAGTATATCGTGCTGACCCTGCCGATGCGACACACTCTCCCATCTTCCACCAGGTAGAAGGTCTTGTCGTTGACAAGGGCATCACCATGGGCGATCTCAAGGGTATTCTCGAGCTTTTCGCAAAGAAGATGTTTGGTCCCGAAACCAAGATCCGTTTCCGTCCGCATCACTTCCCGTTCACAGAACCCTCCGCAGAGGTTGACGTTTCCTGTTTCGTTTGTGGCGGTAAGGGCTGTCGTCTTTGCAAGGGCGAGGGCTGGATGGAGATCCTCGGCGCAGGTATGGTTCATCCGTTCGTTCTTTCCAACTGCGGTATCGATCCCAACGTATATTCCGGCTTTGCGTTCGGTATGGGCGTTGAAAGAATTACAATGGCAAGACTCGGCATCGACGACCTTCGTTTGATGTACGAAAACGATGTTCGTTTCTTGCATCAATTTTAATCGAAAAGGAGAGTTTAGATATGGTATTATCAATGAAATGGCTTTCCGATTTTGTGGATTGCAACGATATTGACATCAAAGAATATTGCGATAGAATGACCGATACCGGTTCCAAGGTAGAAGGTTTTGAAATTCTCGGCGACGAGGTTCAGAACGTCAGAGTCGGTCTGATCAAAGAAGTAAAACAGCACCCCGACGCAGAAAGACTTGTGATCTGTCAGGTAGACTGCGGCGAAAAGACCATCCAGATCGTTACGGCGGCGAAAAACGTATTCGAAGGCGCATACGTTCCCGTTTGCTACTGCCCGCAGGATGAAAAGCGCGTAACCAAGCTCGCAAGCGGTCATGAGATCAAATGCGGTAAGCTTCGCGGCGTGGTTTCCGAAGGTATGTTCTGCTCCATCGAAGAGCTCGGTCTTACCCTCCACGATATGCCGAACGCACCCACCGACGGTATCCTCATTCTCAACGCATTTGAAGAGCTTACCTACAAGCCCGGCGACGATATCGTAGACGTTCTCGGTATGCGCGATAAGGCGGTCGAATTTGAGATCACCCCGAACCGTCCCGATTGTCTTTCCGTCATCGGTCTTGCAAGAGAAAGCGCGGCAAGCTTTGAAAAGACCGCGAAGATCCCCAACCCCACCGTCAAGGAATCGGGCGACGATATTACAAATTATGTCGATATCGCCATCCATGACACAGAAAAATGCTTCCGTTACAGCGCGCGTGTCGTAAAGAACGTAAAGATCGCACCCTCTCCGCTTTGGTTGCGCATGAGACTCCGCGCTTCCGGTGTTCGTCCGATCAATAATATCGTCGATATCACGAACTACGTCATGCTCGAATACGGTCAGCCGATGCACGCCTTCGACTACGCTTGTCTTGACGGCAAGCACATCGAGGTCAGAACCGCAGGCGACAAAGAGAAGTTCATGACGCTTGACGATCAGGAACGCTTCCTGGAACCCGATATGCTCGTCATTGCCGACAGCAAAAAGCCCGTTGCCATCGCAGGCGTTATGGGTGGTGCAAACAGCGAGATCAAGGACGATACCACGACCGTTGTCTTTGAATCCGCGATGTTCCTTGGCAGCTCCGTCCGCGTAACCGCGAAGAAGCTCGGTATGCGTACAGACTCCTCTGCTCGTTTTGAAAAGGGTCTTGACGCAGAAAACACCATTCCCGCACTCGAAAGAGCTTGCGAGCTTGTGAATCTTCTCGGTGCAGGCGAAGTCGTAAATGGCATCATCGACGTTTACCCCGTCAAGAAAGAGATCGCAACCGTAAAGCTTGAACCCGAAAGAATCAACAAGTTCCTCGGTATCAATCTTTCTGCAGAAAGAATGGTTGAGATCCTCGAAAGCCTTGATTTCAAGGTGGACGGCGATATCATTACCGTTCCTTCTTACCGCGATGACGTACGTTGCATGAACGATATCGCAGAAGAAGTCGTTCGTATCTACGGCTATAACAAGATCGAATCCAGCAACGTGGTTTCCGCGATGACACAGGGCGGTCTCACCGAAAAGCAGCAGTTCCAGAAGGACGTTCACGGTCTTCTCTGCGGTATGGGTCTTGATGAGATCATCACATACTCCTTCATGTCCGCAAAGCTTTATGATAAAGCCGGTCTTGCGGCAGACGACAGCAGACGCAAATCCGTTGAGATCATGAATCCCTTCGGTGAAGATTCCAAGACCATGCGTACCACAGCCATCCCCTCTATGATGGAGGTCCTCGAGCTCAACTGGAACAATGGTACGACGGATGCTTCTCTCTATGAGCTTGCAAAGGTTTATATTCCCAGAGAAAACGTTGTTACCAATATTCACGGTCTGGAAGGTACACTTCCCGACGAAAGACTCAAGGTGATGATCGGCTTCTATGGTCATGGCGATTTCTACTCCCTCAAGGGTATCTGCGAAGAGATCCTCCGCACTGCAGGTATCAAGGCAACTTATACCGCGTGCACCACAGATGGCACCTTCCATCCCGGCAGATGTGCTGTTCTTACAGCATCCGACGGCACTTATCTCGGTACGATCGGTGAGCTTCACCCCATCGTAGCGCAGAATTACACCATCGGCGCGCCCGTTTACCTTGCGGAACTTGATTTCGAAAACATTTTCGCTTCTGCGAATATGAAGAAATCCTTCAAGCAGCTTCCCAAGTATCCCGCATCTACACGCGACTTCTCCTTCGTTTGCGATGAAGATATCACCGTTGGTGCGATCGAAGAGGCAATGAGAACCTCGGGCGTTTCTCTCATCGAAAGCATCAAGCTCTTTGACGTTTATCGCGGCAAGCAGCTCGGCGAGGGCAAGAAGAGCGTTTCGTTCTCCGTTTCTCTCAGAAGCGCTGACCATACCTTGACCATTGAGGAAGCGGACAAGGCGGCGGCAAAGATCCTGCGCGGCGTGGAACGCAAGCTCGGCATCACCATCAGACAGTAATATTTGTTACAAATCTCACCCGAAAGCCTGACGGCTTTCGGGTCTTTTTTTGCGAAAATTCAAAAACTTGAACCATTATATTATATATAGCGCCTTTTCCAAAAGCGCCCCTTTTGTTTTCCGCGCCCCAAAAGCACGAAATATTTCAGTTTTGTAACAAAGACGGGGAAGTGGTTGATTTTTTTCTCACCTTGGTGTATGATAGTACCATAAGCTACAAACATAGGAAATATCACAGGGAATTGTTACGAATGTTACAGTTATGTAACAAACCTCGGAAACTTCTTGAAATATTTCCGTATTTGTAGTATCATTAACATACGAAGTAAGCGGGTCTTCGGATCCGATACTTAAATATTTAGGAGGAATACTTATCATGAGAAACTTCAAAAGAACTCTTGCTCTTGTACTCGCTGTAATTATGGTTGTTGGTACATTTGCAACAGTATCTGCTGCTTCTACTACCGCTAAGTGGTATGACAAGGCTGTTGAAATGCTCGACAATGCCGGCATCTCCAATATCGGTAAGACTGCTGCAGAACCCCTTTCGAGAAACGAATTCGTAATGTGGATTGCGAAGATCGAATCTCTCCAGCTTGAAGAAGACGCTTGGAACGACGAAATTGCAAGCGTTGTATTCACTGACGTTACAGACGCTCACCACAAAGCTGCTATCGCTTATTCTTACAAAGCAAACTTCATCATCGGTAACGGTGATGGCACATTTGCTCCCGACAAGCAGCTCTCTCTTGCAGAAGCAAGTGCTGTAATCGTACGCTTGATGCGTTACGAAAGCAAAGTTACTGGTCTTGCTGAAGAATGGGATATGAACTACATGCGTGCAGCTGCTATCTACTGCAATGCGTTCGACCAGATTTTCTATAAGCAGACTGGTACATTCCACCCTGATTACCTTCTTACCAAGGGTGAAACCGCTTACATCCTCGCAACAATCTTGAACTTCGTTAAAGACGGTTCTTACAACGAAATCATCAAGACTGCTGACGGCATCGACCTCGGTGCTCGTTTCGAAGGTATGGCTCCCGCAGCTAAAGAAAATGTTTACTACATTGCTTCCATCGATCGCGTATCTGCTGGCACAGCTAACACCAACACCGGTGTAAGTGAAAAGGCTGCAAGCAAGGTTGCTGGTAACAGAGTTGAAATGTACACCAATGTTATTGATGTTACTAAAAATGTAGTTCTCGTTTCTGCTGACGGCACAAAGGTTGTTAACGTTCCCGGCAAGGAATTCGTTAAGGCTCTTCGTGTTTCCCTCGGCATGGCTCCTACACCTGATACCATGAACGAAGAAAGCGAAATCAATGTATTTGAATATGTAAATCATGGTACATTGGTTAATGTTAAGCTTGCTGATTCCGTAGTATTTGTTGGCAATGAAGCTACCATTACCAATTACAAGGAACTCACTGGTTTCGCAACCAACTCCAACAGCGTTGTTGTTGATACTGTTCTTCAGTACGGTCTCTCTAATGACGAAAGATTTGTTGGTTATGGTGCTGCTGCTCTTGGTAACGATGGTAATGTTACCAACTGGAAGCCTGTTATGAACGCATCTTATGATGCAACCATGGCTACTTCCTGGACCAACATCACTTATGACGCTACTACAGGCGCAGTTGCTTCTGCAACTCTCAACTTCAAGGGTGTTGCTTACGAATACGGCTCTGACATCGTTGCTTACGATGTAAACTGGGTTCCTATGACTGCTGATGTAGCTGTTAAGGCAATCATCAACGCAGCTCAGGGTGAAATGTATGCTGTATTCAATGACGTTGATGCTGACGGTCTCTACGACACCATCTACGTTAAGGAATCCTATGCATTCGCATATGCTGACGAAGCAAACGTTCAGCCTACCGGTCCTAAAGCAGACAATTCTAAGAGTGATAAATACAAATTTGATATTCTTACTTCCACCTCTAACGGTGTACCGGTAGCAAATGCTTACCTCGCTTACAATAACGCAGGTTCCGTAATTTTCAACAGAACTGTTGGTTATCCTAACTCTGGTGGTATGATGTCTTCTGACTCTTACAACCTTACCGCTGCAAACACTGGTAAACTCCAGCTCGTTCTCTGCGCAGCTAACGCTCGTCCTGTATGGTCTAACGACAACTGCGTACCGCTTTACTACACTGTTGTAGATCTCGCTTCCTTCTACACCGGTATCATTCAGGAAGTTTCCGCTAACTATGTTGACGGTTACTACACTGCTCGTATCCTCTGCACAGACGATATCATCAGAACTGTTTACATTCCTGTTGAAGCAAGCGATTCTTGCGAACTCGATGTAACTATTGCTGGTGCTACCGCTACTTACACATTCGACTCCACAGGTTGGTTCACATTCCTTAAGGATACTCAGGCAGCTGCTGAAGCTAACGGTATCGCTAAACCCGAAAACCAGGTAGATCCTGCTTACACCACATGGGCAGCTTCTTGGATGGCTGGTAAGTACGTTGAATTCTCTATCAATGAAAACAACGAAGTTATCTGCATCCTCGGTACAGACGCTTCCACTGGTACAACAGGTTTTGTTACCGGCGTTGAAAAGACTGAAACCGGCGACAACACTTACAATGTAACTATCGCTACAACTGCTAGTGTAACTTATGACTACACATCCAAGTACTTTGTAGGTTACACCAACTACTACAACGCATCCAACCCCCTTACAGATGCTGAAATCGGTTCTCACCGTTACGCAACATCTTCTTTGCCTCATGCAATCGATGCTAACACTTCTATCGTTGCTGACGATGGCAAGACCTACTACAAGACAAACGGTCACTTCTACGCTTCCACCGACACACTTACTGCAGATACTTACTTCGTAGTTCTCGATGCTACAACCGGTAAGATCTACAAGAACGCAGCTGGTAACTACACCGATAAGAACGGCAACGCATTTATCGATGCTATTGCTGCTACCGCATACAAGGCTGTTTCTGCTGTTAAGACAACAGAAGTTCGTGCTGCTGCTTCCGGTATCTTTGACTGGGCTAACTACAATGTATACAACCAGCTCTTCGCAGGTTCTCTCATTGACCCCAACACCACTTCCGACGCAAAGGTTGACGCAGGTAAAGACCTTATCTACGTAACTCTTTACAAGGACGCTGGTTCCAACTACGTTCTTTACAACAAGTATCCTTCCACCAATGTTTCTAACACTACTACCAAAGCAACTCAGTTCCAGGTAAATGGTGCTTCTTACACTTCTAACAGATGGTACAAGGTAACCAATTCTGTTACTTACACTGTTGAAGGTTCTTGGATCGATGTTCTTGATGGTCATATCATCGACTACAAGAAGGTTCAGGATCTCGGCGAATTCGAATATGCAAATGGCGTTAAGTACAAGTCTGCTTTGTATGACATGACCGTTGGTTATGGTCCTTACTATGACAGAACTTGGGATGCTGCTAAGAAGACTTACACATACGAAATCGGCTTCACCACTGTTAAGACCATGACTGGTGTTATCGGTACAGAAGACGCTATCGTTGATACTGTAAACTCTCTCCTTATCCCGATCTACACTTACACAACTGGTTCTGCATCTGTTCACCTCCAGCTCACAAAGGCTGAAGACATCGCTGCTTACGAAAAGAACGGCTACTTCGTAGACGAATTCGGCTTCGTATTCAAGTTTGTCGATGGTTCTATGAGCATCCAGTACAAGAAAGATGCTAACGGCAACATTCTCTATAAAGATGTTGTTTATGATGACGCAAAGGCAACTCTCGTTAAGGAAGAAACCGATGTTCTCTTCAAGAATATCTTGAACGACAAGGGCGAACAGGCTGTATATCCTTACGGCAACCTCTCTCTTACCGCTAAGACTTCCAAAGACGAAGGTTACTTCCCCGGTGCTTACTACCTCAACCTTGATGGTGTTAAGTACAATGTAAATGCAAACACTCAGTTTGTAGTTGTAACTCCTTCTGCTAAGGGCTTCAACATTGATGTTAAGACTCTCGCAGAAATGGCTAACGAAGATCCCTTCTTCGTAACCGAATGGAACGCTGTAATCGGTGCTGGCAATACAATCGGTGCTATCGCTATCGTTGGTGAAAAGGCTACTGTTGGTGGCAACACAACCACTGATCCTGATACTCCTGTTGTAGATGACAAGACCACTCTCGTATACCTCGATGCTGATGCTAAGGCATTCATCAGACACGACAAGTACAGCAACGCATGGCTCGTAGTTTCCGATAAGACTGCATATGCTCTTCCCACTGGTGAAGAAGTTGGTGCTATCTACCGTAGCTACCCGACATACGCTGACGCTGACAACGCTATCAAGATCGACCTTGGTATCGAAGGCGGCAAGTGGTATCTCGTTGACGAATCTGGTAAGATCGTTTCCGATGCTGACATTAAGCTTCTCACTGGTACTGTTACCGATATTAAGGCTGATGGTACAACCATCGCTACTATGAACGGTGTCAAGAACCAGGTTATCTCCACCATGAAGACTGAATTCTTCTACTTCGATGCAGAAGGCAAGACTCTTAATGTTGCTGGTGATAACACCAACGTATCCATCATCTCTAAGCAGGCATTCAACGACCTCTTCAAGTCTTACAGAACTGCTGTTGCTGAGGCTGACGCAGCCCTCTACGGTTACGTAGCTGTTACAAGCGGCGGTACTCATAAGATTGACATCTCTACAGGTCGCATCGTTCCTATGGAAACAGGCGACGCAGCTGCTCTCGGCGTATACAACTACGACGTAGTTAAGGGCGCTCAGTACAAATATGAACAGGGCAACCTCAGCGATGAGAGATACGCTTACTATGTAGAAAAACTTGAAGATGCTCAGAAGGCTCTCGCTGATGCAAAGGCAAGCAACCTCGACAAGTACTTCAACGGTCAGTTCTGGGGCTTCGCTAACAGCCCGCTCTACAAGTACGTGGCAATGTCTCATGATGTATTCCAGCAGGATATGCCTACTCTCTACTTCAAGTATGTGATCGTAGATGATACTCTCTGCGTATTCTCTGACAAGTTCGCGTTCACTCAGGCTGAAGCTGATGCAATGAACTAATTAAAGTATTTTCCTAAATACGATAAAGAAGACTCCCCTCGGGGAGTCTTCTTTTTTATATAACATATAACAGAAGCACGCGATCATCGCGTGCTTTTTGTGATATAAAAAACCCGGGCGCCCCAAACGGAGCACCCGGGAAAAAGAAAGGAGTAGAGGGTTAGCAAGTATAAAAATCAGTAAGGTCGATGCCGAGCATACACATGATGCGGAGAAGCGTAATTCTGCGTCTCATGAAGGGGCTGTAAATGAGCGCTTCTTCTGCAAATTCTTTTGTGAGATTTGCGTCAGCAAGCTCTGTGGTGCAGCCTGCAGCGATCATCATCTTGTAAAGCTCGTCTGCATCGGGGAGATCGTTCTCGATGGAATCGAGAATATCGGACCAACGCGCTTTGAGAACGGCGGGATCGATGTCGTCTGTAGGATTGGGAACATTGTAACCGATGATCTCGTCGCGGTTTTTGGGGCTGTAATGCTTAAATACGTCTTCAAGATCGAGATTTTCAGCGTGCGGCTCGATGGTCTTATAAGCAAGAAGCTTTTTATAAAGACGAACGACGAGAAGTGTTGCGATACCGACCTTTTTGCCGTGGAAATCGGGCCAAATGCCATGCTCAAGCTTGTGGATCTCCCAGAAATGGGAAACAACGTGCTCGGAGCCGGAAGCGGGACGGGTACTCTTGGCAAGCTGCATCGCGCAACCTGTCAAAATGAGGGAGTCCATAACGGATTTTGCGGCTTCAGGGTCGCAAACGGTGATCTTATCTGCCATGGCAACAACGTCAGCAACGGCTTTTTTCACGAGCTGAACGATGTTTTCGCAGTAGTATTCACCAACGGTGTAGTTAGCAACCTTCCAGTCAACAATGCCGACATATTTGCCCAAAATATCACCGAAGCCTGCGGCTTTCAGTTCTGTGGGAGATGCGGCAAGAATATCAGTGTCCGCAATGACGACGGACGGCTGACGGCAAGGATAAGAGATCTTGAAATTGTGGTCGATCAGCGGAGCAGAGTCGGAAGCGAAGCCGTCCATAGAGGGTGCGGTCGCAAAGATGGCGAAAGCCTTATTTGTCTGCGCTGCCGCATAACGGCAAACGTCATTGACAGAGCCTGTACCGATGGAGAGAATACCATCGAAATCCTTAGCGGCTTCCATGATCTCCTTGGAGGTCGCAATGTATGCATAACGCATATCGGGATAAACCTTGAGTTCGTATTCAAAGCCCGCGAGCGAATCGAGAATACCCTCGGAAACGCGCATCGCGTTTTCATCGGATACGATATAAATTTTCTTGGGGAAATTGCTGTTTGTCAGAATTTCGCCGACCTTATGAACGAGACCGCGGTCAGCTTCATATGTTTTCAAATCAAAAGCATGGTGTCTGCCACAGGGACAGTTTTCCAAGCTTTGAATAATTGCTTGCAAATCCATGATTAAATTCCTTTCAAATGATTCTTTCTATAAAAAGTATACCGCTTTTTGAGATATAAGTCAAGAAAAAACACGAAAAAATTAAAATTTACAAAAAGATACTTTTCTTTTTGGCAAAAAGATGGTACAATATAAGGACAACTGATATGATTTTTTTGCGAAAGGCATGGTAAAAAAGAAAAATGCAAACGAAAAAGACATTTCTGAAAACACTTCTTTTCTTTTATCTGATACCGTATCTTGCGGTACTTCTTTTGACGGCGCTTGACTGCGTAGTCAATCTTAAATACCTCGAATGGTATTGGCTCAAGGAATGGATGGTCGTTTTGCCTGAGACCGTGGCGTATTATCTTCTTTTGGTGATGGTCTTTGCATTTTTTGGTATCGTTGCCTATTATATTTTCTATGGCAAGACATGGCAGAAATGGACGATCTCCGTCATCTCCGTGGCAGCATCTTTTTTGTTTCCTTGCCTGCGTTATATCATTCGTCATATCGGATACGGTGATTATCTGACAAACGTGGATATGCTCGATCTTTACAATGAGGACGTAACCACGGGTGTATCGCTATTGATGTATTGCATCTTGGCGCTCTTTGTGGTTTTGACTGAACGCGCGTATTACGCGTGGATTTTGCGCGAAAAGCCGCGTACAGATATCAGACCCTTTTCTCCCAAGCATCCTGTTGGTATTTCGATGATGATCTTTTTCGGTGCGCTCATCGCTTGGACGACCGTGAATTTCTTTATGATCGGAGATTTTGCAAAAGAAAATATCCTTTCCTTGCTTTTGGAATATATCATTGATTTTGCAGGTTTTTGGGTTGCTGTCTTTGCGGCGCATACGCTCGCAAAATGGGATGCGCCAACGAAGGAGGTTGTTTGATCCGTATGGAATTGGAACGAATTCTTGTTATTATCTTCCTGTCTTTGATTCCCATCGGGTTTGTCGCTTGGGCGATTATACATCCGATCCGAAAAAACCGCGAGCTTGAGGATATGAAGGACGAGGATTTTAGCCATATACCCGAGCCCCAATCGATCGGAGCGACGGTCATGAAAAAAGAGATCTCCGAACGTAAGGGCAAAGGAAAAATGGCATCCTACAAGATGGTTTTCGAGGTCTTATTTTTGACCGATGACGGAGAGCAAGTGGTATATGAGCTTTCCGAGGAGTGCTATCAAGAAATATCTGAGGGGCAAAGCGGTGTTCTTGTTACGATGAACGGTCAATTTTTTGATTTTAAGTAATCATAAATGTACAATTTTAGACATAAAAAAGGCTTCTTCTTATGGAAGAAGCCTTTTTTATATTATAAGAAATTGCTCGAATCGCTCTCGCCGTTATTTCTTTTCCCACGGCTTTTTCTGCACAAGGTCAGCGTAGATGGAAAGATAGCTTTCATGTCTTTCCTTTGCGATCTCACCGCGTTCGATGGCGGCAACGACCGCGCAATCCTTGGCGGATTCCTTGGTGTGGGAGCAGTCGGTATAACGGCAATCTGCCATATACGGCTCAAATTCGGGGAAGCAATGGGGCAGATCCTCAAGCGTATAGAAATCAAATTCAATGAAATCGAGCATCGAAAAGCCGGGCGTGTCCGCCACAAAAGCGTCTGTTTCCATGTCGATCAGCTCTCGCATCGGATATAGTGTAACGCTTCTGGTCGTATGCTTGCCGCGCGCGATCTTTTCGGAAAGCTTGCCTGTGTCGAGCGAAAGCTTAGGGAAAAGCGCATTGAGAAGCGTTGATTTTCCGACGCCCGAAGCACCTGCAAAAGCGCAAATGCCGTGAAGCGAATGAACGTATTTTGCAAGCTCGGCAATGCCTGCGCCATCCTCGGAGGAGCAGAGGAAGACGCGGTGTCCCGTTTTTCGGTAAATTTCGGCATATTTTTCCGCAAGTGTCGGAGAAACGTCCTGCTTGGTAATGACCACGACGGGCGTGATATGATTATAAACGGCAATAGAAAGCAATTTATCGAGATAGAGCGTGCTGGGTTCGGGATCTTTGGGGGCAAACGTAACGAAAAGCGTTTCGAGATTTGCCATCAGCGGACGGATCAAAGCGTTTTGACGAGGATGGATCTTTTCGATGAAGTATTCCTCTCCCGCGACCTCGGGCGGACGGATGGAAACGCGATCACCCACGAGCGGCGTGAGCTTCGCCTTTCGAAACGCGCCCTTCGCACGGCAAGGATAAACCTCGCCGCTCTCAGCCCCGACGGAATAAAGTCCGCCAAGACCCGAAAGAATCATACCTTCTATATTGTTACTCATAAAAATTTCCCCTTGCCAAGGAATGTTTTCCACATTGGTGTGGAAAAGCTTCCGGATAGCGTTTCTTTGATATTTTGGATAAAGAGCGGTGCTTCTGCGGCTTTTGCCTCATAAAGCATTTCAAAAAGGACGAAGAAGCCTATGATCGCCAGAAGCAAAAAGGCGATGCAAATGACGACGACGACCGAGAATGGTACGTATTCAGGGGCGTGTCCTTTTCGGCGCTTGGGTGGTTGTTTTGGAGGCATACGATGCGGTCCCGGTTGCGGAGGTGCTTGTCTCGGTCTGCCCGCGGAAACGGACGGTGCGGTCTTTTCTTCCGCGTATTTATCAGGATCCTCCGTTGTACGGGAGATCGCAACCTCAGAGGTCGGTGTGCGCGGCGCAGGTTTTTGACTTTGGAAGATCGTTGTGGGATCGCGCTGGATGCGATAGATATGGCGGATCATCTGCGATGCGCTCTGATAGCGATTTTCGGGCGATTTTTCCATTGCCATGAGAATGATCTGCTCAATACCGAGTGGGAGATTGGGAATGATGCTTGTGGGAGATGCGGGTGCATCGTTGATATGCTTATGCATGATGGCATAGGAATTTTCCGCCATGAAAGGGAGTTTTCCCGTAACCATTTCATAGAACATAACACCGAGCGAATAAAGATCGCTTCTGGCGTCGATCTTTTTGCCCTTTGCTTGCTCGGGGCTGATATAGTAGATCGTACCGACGGCGTGGTCGATCATCGTAACCGTTTCCGCATCGGGGATCTTTGCGATACCGAAGTCTGCCACCTTGATCACACCGCCTTCCATGACCATGATGTTTTGCGGTTTGATATCGCGGTGGATAACGCCCTTCATGTGTGCATGGTCAAGGGCGAGAAGGATCTGGGTGATAAAGGCGAGAGCCTCGCGCCAATTGAGCGCACCCTTGTGATTCATGTATTCGCGCAGGGTAATACCATTTATAAAATCCATTACGATGAATTTATGCTCGGTTTTGACCGAAACGTCGAGTATCTTTACGATATTCGGATGATTGAGCATCGCAACGGCTTTGGATTCGTTGATAAAGCGGCGAAGTGCCTGGGGGTTGTCCGAAATGGAATCTTTGAGCATCTTGATCGCAACGCGTCTGTTCGTTGCGAGGTCAGTTGCTTCATAAACGATTGCCATGCCGCCAACACCAATGGTACGGTTGATCTTATATCGACCGTCAAAAACTTCACCGATATTTTTCTTAAAAACATCCATTTGTTTTTAGTTTCCTTTCATTGAGTGATATAAAGCGACAATGGCTTTCAAAATTTAGCGAGAACGGCAGAAATGTTATCGCTGCCGCCCTTTGCGTTTGCGTAAGCGATCAGCATTTCGGCTTTTTTGGCAAGATCGGCATCGGGAGATATCTTGGGATTTGGCATAGAGCCATGCAGGATATCGACGAGGATCTTTCCGTCGGCGTAATTGGAGAGTCCGTCGGAGCAGAGGAGCAGATAACCGCTTCCCCAAGGCTCAAGCGGCGCGCTGAAAAAGTCGACGTCGAGCTTTTCGGCAACGCCGATCGCGCGTGTAATGACGTTTTTTCGCGGATAGGATTTGGCTTCTTCTGGTGTGAGCTTGCCGTTATCGATCAGATATTGTACGAAAGAATGGTCTTTGGAGACTTGCTTGGCTTCGTAGCGTGTTACGATATAAAAACGGCTGTCGCCTACGTTGATGGCGTAGAAATAGCCCTTATAGATGAGGACGGCAACGAGCGTTGTGCCCATGCCAAGATATTCCGCGTTATTGCCCGCGAGTTGAAAAACAGCAGCGTTGGCTTCAGATGCCGCGCAAACGAGCGTATAACGGATAAATTCGAGAATTTTATCATGGGTTTCTTCGAGGCAAGGCGATGTGATCACCTTTTCGCAAAAGGTTTCCACCGCGGTACGGCTTGCCACTTCGCCTGCTTTGTGTCCGCCCATGCCGTCGCAAACGATGAGAAGCACAGCTTCGCCGCCCCAGATGCTGATAGCGCGATAGCTATCTTGGTTCACCTGACGGCGCATACCGACATCGCTTTTTCCGCAAAAATACATAAGTTTTCCTTTCTGACGCAAGCGCGTCAAAGGTTTTTAGTAAAAATATATGAGAGAATTTGCGTTTTTATGAGAATTTGCTAAGCCTGTGAGAGGCAAATGTTGTCAGCGGTAAGGGAGATGCTTGCTCCTACCGAAAACCTATCAAGATTTCGACCTGAGCTGTCCGCACGAAGCATCGATATCCGAGCCGAGCGTGCGGCGAACGGTGGCTACGATACGGCGTTTTTCGAGCGTTTTGGCAAAAGCCTCGATACCCGATTTTTCACTGGGCAAAAATCCGCGCTCCACGACGTTGTTGACGGGAATGAGATTGACGTGGAGAGGCATACCCGAGCAGTATTTGTAAAGCACGTCCGCGAGCTTATTGGCGGAAGCCACGGTGTCGTTTTTACCGCGAACGAGCGTATATTCAAAGGAAATGCGTCTGCCGGTTTTTGCAAAATAAGCACGGCAGGCGGTGAGAAGCTCAGCAATGTTCCATTTTTTATTGACGGGCATGAGCGAGGAACGTGTTTCATCGTCTGCCGCATGGAGGGAAATGGAAAGCGTGATGGGGAAGTTTTCCTCCGCGAGCTTGCCTATTCTGTCGACAAGACCGCAGGTGGAAAGGGAAATATGGCGGTAGCCGATATTAAGCCCATCGGGAGAGCCGACAAGGCGCAAAAATTTCATGACGTTGTCGTAATTGTCAAGCGGTTCGCCGATCCCCATGAGAACGATGCCCGAAATGCGCTCACCCGTATCCTTTTCGGTGGAAATGATCTGCGAGAGCATTTCCGAGGGGAGAAGTCTGCGGGAAAGTCCGCGAAGCGTGGAAGCGCAGAACGCACAGCCCATCGGACAGCCTGCTTCCGTGGAAATGCAGATGGTGTTTCCGTGCTTATAACGCATAAAAACGGATTCGATCTTTTCGTCGTCGTACATTTCGTAAAGATATTTGATGGTGCCGTCTGCGGAAACCTGCTTTTTGGCGATCTTCGCCGTTGCGACAAATGCATTTTCGGAAAGCTTTTCCTTGAGCGCGGCAGGGATATTTTTCATATCCATGATGTCTGCGCCTTTCATGAGCCAGTCCCAGATCTGCTTTGCGCGGAAGGCGGGCTCACCGAGAGAAACGATATAAGAGGTAAGCTCCTCTTTATTCATGCTTAAAATATCGGTTTTTTCCATAGTTTATCTTTTCCTTTTTGGAACGGAATTGAATTCCGCCGTCGAGATATTTTTAGGGTCTGCTTTTTATTCAGATACGGCGGACTTGTCAGCGGCGACTCGTCGCATCTTCGCAATGAAAAATCCGTCCGTATCGTACATAAACGGCAAAATTTCAAGAATACCGTTTGTTTCCTTGCCCGAAACGGAGAACGGACAAAGCGAAAATTCGGGATGATTTTTCAGAAAATCCTCCACGATGTTGCGGTTTTCGTCGGGATTCAGCGTACAGGTGGAATAGACCATCGTGCCGCCGACCTTCAGATACTTTGCGTTATTTTCGAGGATCTTTGCTTGCAGAGCGGGCAAGCGCACGATATCTTCCTTGGATTTATAACGAATATCGGGCTTTTTGGCGATCACGCCAAGACCCGAGCAGGGAACGTCGCAAAGAATTTTATCAAAAATGGGCATTTCCTCGTTATAAACGGAAGCGTTCTGCACACCTGTTTGAATGATGGTGATGCCGAGCGATCTTGCGCCGTTTTCAATGAGCGAAAGCTTATTTTTATGCAGGTCATAAGAACGGATCTCGCCTTCATTTTCCATCGAAAGCGCCATACCAAAGCTTTTTCCGCCGGGGCAAGCACAGGAATCGAGGATGAGGTCGCCCTTTTCGGCGCCCATCACGTCCACGCAAAGCGAGGATGCTTCATCCTGAATGAAGAACGCGCGCGCTTCGTTTTCGGGATTCAAAATTTCGAGCTTATCCATCGGAACAGCGCGGTCAAGAACGATGCTGTTTTTTGAAATTTCGCTGATATGAGCGCGAATGCCCTCGTTTTTGAGCGCTTCCAAAAGCTCGTCCGCGCTCATTTTGAGAGTGTTTACGCGGAGCGTCATCGCGGGATGGCTATTGACCGTTTCCAAAATTTTGATCGTATCCTCCATACCGTAAGCATCGAGCCACAAACGGCAGATCCATTCGGGCACGGAATACGAAACGGAAAGATAGGAGATAGGTTCTTTTTCCTTCTTGGGGAGCGTGATTTTATCTTTTTGACGCAGAAAATTACGCAAAATGGCGTTGATAAACTGCGTGCTGTTTTTCTTGGCGTAGAAGCGTGTAGCGAGCTTCACGCTTTCGTTGACGGCGGCGGATTCGGGGATCTTATCCATATACATGAGCTGATAAAGTCCCATACGCAAAATGATACGAACGTTCAGGTCGATCTCCTCGTCTTTTCTGTCGGAAAGCTTGGAAATATAGTAATCCAATGTCAGCTTGCGTTCGATCACGCCGTAAAAAAGAGCGGTATAGAGTGCTTTTTCCGCGCCCTCGAGATGTCCGCGCTCAATGGCGTAGGAAAGCTCGATGTTGGAATACACACCGCTGTTTTCGTATTTTTGAAGCGAAAGAAAGGCAGATTCTCTTGCTGTCATATGTTAATCTCCTATGGATTCAAAGCGGTCGGTATCCGAGATACGGCGGCCGCGGATAAAGTCGCCTGCGGTCATTTCCTTTTTGCCCTCGGGAATGAGCTTTTCAATGGCGATCTTGCCGTCTGCGGTGTTGACGACGAGAAGACCTGCGCCCTTTGCGGAAAGTGCGGCAACGGTGCCTGCTTCTCCCGTCGGTGCTTCATGAATGGCTTTTGCCGCGGTGATCTTCACCTTACCCGAGGGGAGCTTTGCTTCCGCACCGGGAACGGGAGAAAACGCGCGGATCTTATTGACGATTTCCGTCGTTGTTGCAGAAAAATCCAGTGCGCGGTCTGCTTTTTCGATCTTTGCGGCGTAGTTGGAAAGGGAATCGTCCTGTTTTTCGGCGGTCGCTTCCCCTGCGAAGATTTTCTTCATGGTATCCACGCAAAGCTCACCGCCGAGCGTTGCGAGTCTGTCGTGAATCTCGCCGTAATTGTCATTTTCGGTGATGGCAAAGGATGCCTTGGAGAACATATCGCCCGTATCGATGCCTTCTGCCATTTGGATAATGGTGATACCGACCTCGGTTTCGCCGTCCATGATGGCTCTCTGAATGGGTGCGGCACCTCTGTAACGGGGCAAGATCGAGCCGTGAATGTTGATACAGCCGTATTTCGGGTAGTCCAGCACGTATTTCGGCAAGATTCTGCCGTAAGCGGCGACGACGATGATATCGGGATCCCACTCCTTGAGCTTTTCTTCAAAATTTTCCGCCTTGAGGTTGACGGGCTGAAAAACGGGAAGACCAAGCTCGAGAGCGGTCTTTTTCACGGGGGGCGGGGTCATCTGATGACCGCGGTTTTTGGGGGTATCCACACGGGAAACAACGCCGACGATGTCCCCGGGGAATGCTTCGTTGATGGCTCTGAGCGCGACTTCCGCAAACTCAGGTGTGCCCATATATACAATACGCATTTACTCTTCGTCCTCTTCGTAGTATCCATCCTTGTCGGGATAGAGCATTTTTTTCGCTTTGTCGACGTACAATGTGCCGTCGAGATGGTCAAGCTCATGGCAGAAGCATCTGGCGAGAAGGTCTGTGCCTTCATAGATGACTTCTTCGCCTTGGCGATTGAGCGCCTTGACCTTGACGTAAGAGGGACGGGTAACGATACCCTGCTTACCGGGAACGGAGAGGCAGCCCTCGGTGCCTGTCTGTTCACCGCTCATTTCAATGATTTCGGGGTTGATGAGCTCGAGTACGTTGCCTTCCTCGACTTCGATGACAACGATACGGCGCAAAACGCCGACCTGCGGTGCGGCAAGACCGACACCGTCTGCTTTTCTCATGGTCTCCACCATGTCGTCGAGGAGTCTTTTGGTTCTGAGGTTGATGTCCGTAACGGGACGGCAGGTTTTGCGGAGGCCGGGTTCGCCTTCCTTGAGTATATAAAGTTTTGCCATGATGGTTCCTTTCTTTTTTACTTTTTTTCTTTTTATTGCTTTTTGTACTTTTCTTGTCTGACAAGAAAAGATACCAAAAGAAACAGCAACCTTGCAGGTTGACTGCTAAAAAAATCGCAATGAATAGCGCGCGCCCTCCTACCGGCTTTCTTTTCCGCCGGAAAGGGCGCGTTTGAAGCAGGCAAAAGCCGAGAGAACGCGTAATTCATGTCGGCAAAGTGATTTTTTCTCAGACGTGCTCGCGCTCAGTGAAAAAAGCGCGTATCGAACGGCGCTAAAGCGCCGTCAAACATGAATTTCAGATGTCGGCTTTCGTTCGAGAATGTTCCGCCGTGATGTCCCGGAGGTGAATCCCCTTGCGAACTCCGTTCACAAAAAATAAAATCAAGTCGTCGTCGGGTTTATATCCACAGAAAGCGAGATCTTTCCGTTCGCTTTCTTTCCGAAAGCACGAAGGATTTCCAAAAAAAGCGCCCTTGCATGCTTGTTATTTTTGAATTTGATCACGGTCCGCATCCGATATTTGTTTTTCACCTTGTAAACAGGTGCTTCAAACGGACCGAAAATGAGAAGCTTTACATCCGATCCTGCATTTTTTTGCATTTCGGCAAGCGTTTTGGTGAAATTCTCAGCGAAGATCTTCAGTTCGTTTTCTTCCTCCGCAACGAAAGAAAAAACGGCAATATCACAAAACGGCGGAAACACGAGCGCACGCCGAACGGCGATTTCATTTTTATAAAACGCATCGTAATCCTGCTTTGCGGAAAGCTTGATGGTTTCGTTGTCGGGGTTGAGCGTTTGAATGACGGCAATGCCGCCGCCCTCGGCGCGTCCTGCGCGTCCGATGACCTGTGTAATGAGCGAAAACGTGCGTTCATTGGCGCGGAAATCGTCCAAAAAGAGGGAATTGTCCGCCGCCACTACGCCGACAAGACGAAGATTTGGGAAATTATGCCCCTTGGCGATCATCTGCGTGCCGACGAGGATATCCGCACCGCCGTGGCTGAAGGATTCCGTGATCTCATCCTGAGAGAATTTTTCTCGCGTGGTATCCGCATCCATGCGGAGCGTCCGCGCGTCGGGAATGATATTTCCGATCTCTTCTTCAATGAGCTGTGTACCGTAACCGCCAAAGGAGATATGCTCGCTTCCGCATTTGGGGCAGAAGTGCGGGACGGGAATTTTATGACCGCAATAGTGGCAAACGAGCTTGCCGCCGTAACGGGTCTTGTGATGGGTGAGGGAAACGGAGCAGTTCGGACAAAGAATGACCTCGCCGCAGGCATGACAGGCAAGCATACTGTTGTAGCCCCTGCGGTTGAGAAAGAGCATGGATTGTTTGCCGTCCTCAAAGGTATCGCACATAAGCGTGCGAAGCTCTTTTCCGATGAGATTTTCGCCTGTGAGCGGTTCTCCGCGCATATCGGCGATCTTGACCTCGGGGAGCGCTGCTCCATGATAGCGCTTCGTGAGCTTTACAAGCTCGTATTTTCCGCACTCAGCCTCATAAAAGCTCTCGATGGACGGCGTTGCCGAAGCCATGACGAGCAAGGCATTTGCGCTTGCCGCGCGGAATTTTGCAATATCGCGTGCGTGATATTTCGGCGACATATCGGATTTATAAGCGGATTCCTGCTCCTCGTCGATGACGATAAGTCCGAGATTCGGAATGGGGGCGAAGATGGCGGAGCGTGTACCGAGAACGATATCGATCTCGCCTCTGCGGATGCGTTTGTAAGCATCGAAACGCTCGCCGTCGGAAAGAGCCGAGTGCATGACGGCGATACGCTCGCCGAAGCGAGAGGTGAATGCCGTTACGGATTGCCATGTAAGCGCGATCTCGGGAATGAGGACGATTGCCGTCTTTTTCTCCGCGAGTGCCTTTTCGCAAAGAGCCAAAATGACCCCTGTTTTGCCGCTTCCCGTAACGCCATAGAGGAGCGCGGCGTGCGGCTTTTCGTCGCAAAGAAGCGCCGAAAGACGGGAAAAGGCAGCGTTTTGTTCTTCGTTTAAGACAAGTTTTTGTGGTTTTTCAAGAAAAAGCGAGCCGTAAGGGTTCCGTATGACTTCCTTTTTCTCCAAAAAAATGAGCCCTTTTTTTTCGAGCGCTTTGATATGCGTCTGCTTATAGCCTGCATCTAAAAGGAGTTTGGTGCGAATTCTGCCGTTTTCGGAAATTTCCGCAAAAAGCTTTCGATGTGCCTCGGGGGTGCGCGGTTTCGAAAGGATCAGCGCGTCCGCCGCAGGGTTTACAACGGCAATTTCCTCGGATGCTCCCTTTGCTTCTTTGATGACGGTATCCGCACCGATATAGCCGTCCTTTAACAGGCGGCGCAGGATGGGGCGGATATCGGTATCTTCACCGAATTCCCGTACAAGCTTTTCGGCGCGAACGGGGGCGTGAGATGCGATATATTCATAAATGGCGGCGGTCTTGGTATTGAGATTTACAGGATCCTTTTCAAGAGGGAAATAGACTTCATCCGCGCGCTCGAATGCGACCGCCGGAATGAGACGGCGAACAGCGTCTCCGACGGTGCAAAGTGTTCTGTCGCACAAAAAATGGACAAGCGCCATCATCTCCCCGCTTAAAGAAAGCTGTTCGTTGATGGGCGCAAGAATGGGCTTCAGACGGCTATAATCGTCTGTTTTGCCGACGGACGTTACAAGGGCGACGAGCTTTTTGTTTGCGCCCCCGAACGGTACGAGTACGAAAGCACCGACGGGGATATCCCCGTCGATGGTCTCGGGTATATAATAGGTGTATTCAATATCGAGGTGATGCGGAATGTCGAGCAGATGAACGCCAAGCGTTCCTACGTAAGCTTCCATCACCGATTATTTCAAATGCTCTTTGCCGTTATCCTCGGGGAAAATGATGTTGAAATCGCCGCGATTGAGACGCTGAACTGCGTTTTCAACAGCCTTATTGTCGCGGATATCGGTATCGATGAGAGATGCGATGGTCTTATCGGTTTTTTTGTCCGCGATCATTTTTTCTGCACGTTCTCTCTGTGCAACATAATCATCGGTAACGACTTTTGCGCATTTTGCCGTTGCAATTACGAGCGCATAACGGTTAAACTGACCGCCTTTTGTAAGCTGGTCGATAGAAGGATTGATCATCATAACGTTGGTTCTCCTTAATTGTTATAAAATTTATGTAACATGATGGATTTGTGAATGTATGGATTTAATTATAAAAATTCTTAGCGAGATCGAGATTGCGGGAGGTGCGCAACGCTTCGACCTTCATGATGTCGAGGATGTTTTCTGCCGCTTTTTCGATGCCGTTCGTTTCGTTGACGACGACGTAATCGTACTTGGGGAAGTTATCGATCTCAAAATGAGATTGCTTCATTCGGGTCTGGATGACCTCTTCTGTTTCGGTTCCTCTGCCGCGGATACGGGAGAGAAGGGTCTCGTAGTTCGGAGGCATGATGAAGATCATGATCGCTTCGGGCATTTTTTCTTTTACCTGCAATGCGCCCTGTACTTCGATCTCGAGAATGATGTTTTTGCCCTCATCGAGCGCCTGATCTACGGGTGCTTTGGGCGTGCCGTAATAGTTTCCGGAATATTTTGCATACTCCAGCATTTCGCCGGATTCGATCTTTTCTTCAAACTGTTCCTTCGTAAGGAAATGATAATGTACGCCGTCGATCTCGCCCGGGCGAGGGTTTCTTGTGGTTGCAGAAACGGAAAAATCAAAGGGGGCAAGCTCGCGTACGCGCGAAACGATGGTGCCTTTGCCGCTTCCTGCGGGGCCGGAAATGATGAAAAGCAGACCTCTTTTGTTCATGATAATACGTCCTTTCTCTTAAACATCTTCTTCGGTTTCGTCTTCGTCGTCCTGTTCGTACTGACCGTTCAGACGGTTGGAAATGGTCTCCGCTTTGATGGCGGAAAGAATGATATGATCGCTATCCGTAAAGATAACGGAACGGGTGCGTCTGCCGCAGGACACGTCAATGACGCGTCCGCTGTCGCGCGCATCGGAAATGAGACGCTTGATTGGCGCGGAATCGGGGCTGACAATGGAAATGACGCGGTGTGCCGCAACCATGTTTCCGTTGCCGATGCTGATAAATTTCATGTTATGTTCACTCCGGATTTTTGGTGTGGATTGTTTTCTTCGCGTGATAGGGATTTGCTTGAATCACGCTCGCCGTTTTGCCTGCTTGAAAACGCGGAGACAGGCGAGCGATTGTCAGCGGCGACTTGCCGCTTTTATTCAATATTCTGGATCTGCTCGCGGATCTTTTCAAGCTCGCTCTTGATTTCCACGACGATCTTGGCGATGGCAACGTCGCACGCCTTCGAGCCGATGGTGTTGGTCTCGCGGTTGATCTCCTGAAGCAAGAAATCAAGCTTTCTGCCGACGGGCTCATCAGAGGCAACGATCTGTTCAAACGCTTCGAAATGAGAGGAGAGACGGACGAGCTCTTCGTCGATGGCGACCTTATCCGCAAAGAGTGCACATTCCGTGATCAGACGGCTTTCGTCGACCGAAACGTCGCCGAGGAGCTGTTTGATGCGGGATTCGATCTTGGCATATTGATTTTTGACGTCCGCTTCGGAAAGAGGAGCGATCTTTTGAACGAGTGCTTCAACATTTGCTTTTTTAGCAAGGATGTCCGCTTTCATATTCGCGCCCTCGCGTTCACGGGAGGCAATGAAGGCTGCCGTTGCTTCCTCCAGAACGGGAAGCACGTTTGCCCATTCGCGGTCCATATCTTCATCAGCCTTTTTAACGGAGAAGATATCGCGGTTTGCGGCGACGGACATAACGGAAATATCATTTTCGATGTTAGGAAATTCTGCGGCGAGTGTTCTGAGCGCTTCGATGTAGCTTTTCGCATAAGCGCGGTCAAGCTCAACGGAAACGCCGATTTCCTCCAAAATATCGATGGAAACGAAGATTTCCACCTTACCGCGGGAGATACCCTTGGAGGAGATATAGGATTTTATTTTTTCTTCCAGAAAGCCGAAAAGCTTCGGAAGCTTGACGGTGCAATCCAAATAACGATTGTTGACGGATTTGAGTTCGACGAGAATGTTTCTTCCGCCGATTTCTTTTTTCGCTCGGCCATAGCCTGTCATGCTTTTGATCATGGATATTTGCCTTTCCGTATTTTTGATATCATATGAATTTATACCAAAAATAATTTGGTATTATTATATATTATATCCTATTTCACTTCCTATTGTCAACAAAAATTCTTGGTGAATACTGATTTTTTTGCGTTTTTTTCAGCGATTTTATACGATAATATCACAAATGTCGACAGGAATCACTTTTTGCAGAGAAGAAAGAGGAAGCTCAACTTGATGTCCGATCTTTCCTGCGCTGAAAAGAATGGTTTCAAAGTCGGAGGCGGTCATATGGATGGTGGTCTTAAAAAGCTTTTTCATGCCGATGGGAGAGCATCCGCCGTGGATATAGCCCGTGAGGGGCAAAAGCTCCTTGGATTTGATCATTTCAATGGATTTTTCGCCGACGGCAGAAGCGGCTTTTTTGAGATTCAATTCTTCTGCGGCAGGGACCATGAACACATAATGTGTGCCCGATTTGCCGACGGTAACGAGGGTTTTGAAAACGTGGGCGGGGTCTTCTCCGAGCGCTTCGGCAAGATCTGTTGCGGAGACTGCGCCGGAGGTAACGTAATTGTGATATTTATATGGGATTTTTGCGCCGTCGAGGATGCGCATGACGTTGGTCTTTTCGGGTTTTGCCATAAGTTTTCCTTTCTTTTTTCAATTTTTTCTTTGTAACTTCTCAGTTTTTTCTTTCAAAAAGAAAAAGGTTGAGAGAGGTAAGGGAAAAAATTCATAGTATAACTCACGATAATAACAAACACAGCGCCACGGCGTGAGCCGTGGCGCGTGGAATCATAAAAATTAAGAAATTTCGTTTGCGATCGCGTAAAGTCTTTCCATATCTGCCTGAACAGCCGCACAACGCGCTTCCATCCAAGCCTTGTCCTCTGCGGAAAGTGCTTCGTATTCTTCGGGTTTGAGCTTCTTTTTGAACATACGGTCAACGGTGAGAGCGTCCTTGATGTTTCTGTAACCGATCTTGCCGTCCACCTTGGTGAGAACGATATCGGATTTGCCTTCAAAGAGAAGGTGCATTGCAGTTGCGCCCATTTCGGAAGCGAGAAGTCTATCCTGGAGAGTGGGCTTGCCGCCGCGCTGAATGTGAGCAAGACGAGCGAATTTGGTTTCAATGCCGGTTCTTTCCTGAATGGTCTTTGCGAGCTTTTCTGCATAGCCTACAAGACCTTCGGAAACGACAACGATAAAGGAACGCTTGCCGTCTGCCTTCTGCGCGATGATCTTCTGGATCGCTGCTTCTTCATCGAAGGGAACTTCTGCGATCGCAACGGCAGAAGCGCCGCTTGCGATACCTGTACGGAGCGCGATATGACCTGCCCAACGACCCATGACCTCAATGACGTTGCAGCGTGCGTGAGATTCACAGGTGTCGCGGAGGTTGTCGATCATGTTCATCGCGGTGTTCATCGCGGTGTCAAAGCCGATGGTAACGTCTGTGGAGGTAACGTCGTTATCGATGGTACCGGGGATACCGATGGTGGGGATACCGTGTGCGGAAAGGTCTGTTGCGCCACGGAACGTACCGTCGCCGCCGATGGCGATGATACCGTCGATATGGTTGTCCTTGCAGGTCTTGAGCGCCTTTGCCATACCTTCGGGATACTTAAATTCATCGCAACGTGCGGAATAGAGGACCGTACCGCTCTTATTGATGATATTGCTGAGATCTCTTGCGGATGTGAAAAGCTTCATATTGCCATCGATAAGACCCTGATAGCCTTCGAGGATACCGTAAACCTCGACGCCACCGGCAAGAGCTTCTCTTGCTGCCGCGCGGATTGCGGCGTTCATACCGGGCGCGTCGCCGCCGGATGTAAGAATACCGATTCTTCTGAATTGTGCCATTGTTTCATACTTCCTTTTGTTTATTTTTTGGGTTTGTTATAGTTTTTTATGTGTTTTTTTGTTTACTGCTTCGTATTTTTACCGCTTGAAAGGAAATTGAGCGCACGCGGGATCGCGTCCTTGGAATTATACCAAGGCTCGGAATCGTAGCGGTAATCGAATTTTTTGCAGAACCAGGAAACGTCGTTTCCAAGCTCGGCAATGTATTTTTTCTCGATATCGCGGGCAACCTTAAAGTATTCTGCGAATTGCTTTTTATCGAGGGCATTTCTGCCGTATTCGAGAAGCTGCTTATAGTGGGGAAGGCAGAAATATTTCTGGCTTTTGAATTTTTCGCGGAAATCTTCTTCCGTTCTCCAAAGATAAACCATGTTGTCCATCATTTTGACAAAATTATAATTCATGCGGTCGCAAACGAAGCAGGTGTGCTCCAGCTCATCGAGCTTTTTCTGTTCCTTTTCTCCCTTGCCGTCAAGGAGCGTACCGCCTTCAAAGATCTTTTTTTCCACCTCGGCAACGTGGCTTTCGAGAATGAGCGCAAGACCGAGACGGTTGCCTTTTTCAAACATTTTATCGTAATGATGCTTGCAAAAGCCTTTTTTGTTGGTTTCGATACGCACGTCGGGCTCCATCATGGATGCACCGAGGATGATCTCCAACTCGTTGTTTTCGAGCATGGATTGCAAAAGACAGATGGGGCAATCGTACGTTTCACCCGAAATGGCATTGTCAAAGGCTTCGTTAATGGGTATGGTATATAATTTCTCCGCCATGGGAAAATACCGTTCCTTTCTGATTTTTTGGAAACGGCGGGATGAGGGCATCCCGCCCTACCTTAAGCTTCGTCGGGAAGCTCAACGTAAGTGATATAAGGCTTATGGTCAGAGAGAACGAGCTCGGGGATCTCCACCTTTTCGACCTTGAAATCGTGGCTGACGAAGATATAGTCGATCTTGCCGTAATCGGCGTTGGGCCAAAATTCCTTGGAGGAGGGGCAGGTGGTCGCTTTGCCTGCGGGATATGCGTCAAAGGTATCGTCAAGAAGCTCACGGATGGGGGTGAGGATCTCGCTGTCGGGGGTAAGGTTGAAGTCGCCCATGAGGATGACGGGATTCTTTGCCTGCTTGACGAGGGCGGTAACGGTGGCAGCGGCGTTCTTTGCTTCCGAGGGAGCAAGACCGAAATGTGTTACGAAAACGTCAATATCTCTGCCGTTTACTTCTACGATGGTATGCAAAACGGCGCGGGATTCATAATAGGTATCTTCGGGGTCGCCTGTTTTATCGGTGGGGTCGGGGATGGGATAGGTTTCGGAAAGCTTGATCTTGTGCTTCGACACCATGCCGTTTCCGTAAGTACCGATGCCGTATTTGTTGATGAAAGAAACCGCGGGTGCGAATGCGCTTTCGTAGCCGGCAACGTCGCCGATGAGCTTTGCCATTTCTACTCTGCCGCTTCTGGGAAGCTTATAGTCTACTTCGTTCAGACCGCAGATGTCGGGCTGTTCAGCCTTGATATAAGCGCCGTACTGCGCTTCCGCATGGATGATGGGTCGATAATCGGGGCCGAATTCAAAGCTGCGTCCGCCTGCGATATTATAGGACATGATCTTGAGTTTCATAGTGCAAATCCTCCGTATATCGTGATTATTTTTTTACTGGAATTTGGGGCGTGTTACCCGGTGAGGGGATCACGCGATGAGCTTTACCGCGGTCTCAGCGGCGGTTGCGGCGTCGCTTGTGTAAGCGTCTGCGCCGATCTCACGGCAGTATTCGTCTGTAATGGGTGCGCCGCCGATCATGATCTTGACGTTTTCGCGGATGCCCTCGGCAACACAAAGATCAACGACGTTTTTCATTTCTGCCATGGTGGTGGTGAGGAGCGCGGAGCAAGCGATGATATTGGCGCCGTGTTCCTTTGCGGCGGAAACGTAGACTTCGGGTGCAACGTCAACGCCGAGGTCGATGACTTCGAGGCCATTGCCCTCCATCATCATTTTGACGAGATTTTTGCCGATATCGTGGAAGTCGCCGCGAACTGTGCCGAGAACGACCTTGCCAACGGGCTTGACATCACCGGCAACGAGGTGGGGTTTGAGAATTTCCGCGCCTGCCTTCATCGCTCTTGCTGCGATGAGGACCTCGGGAACGAAGATCTCATTGTTTTTGAATCTTACGCCGACAACGCTCATGCCTGCGAGAAGGCCGTCGTTCAAGATGTCTTTTGCGGGGATACCTTCTTCAAGTGCTTTGGGCACGAGGACTTTGATATCTTTTGTCTTGCCGTTTTGCAATTTGAGGGAAATTTCTTCCAAAAGCTGTGTGTTCATGGGTGGTTTCTCCTTGTTTTATATCATTTCAAATAAAAAAGCCATTGTCATCTTCGTCATCGTCATTTTTTTCGAGCGTTACGACCTTGACGGGAACGCCGTCCTTGATACAGGCGGCAACGGTATACGCCGTTCCGTGCGATTGTCCGTCCCAAAACGCGAGCACGTACTGCGCATAGCGGATGATCTCATCGTTTCGGACCAGAGGGGCGCGTTTGCCGTATTTGGCATAATCGGGCTTGAAAATTTTGGTGGGGAGACCGTTATTTCTTGCGTAGATCTCCGCAAGCGTATCGATACCGACCGCGCCGCCGCTGACGATCTCCGTTGCGTTGGCGGGAATATGCCGGCAGAGAAGCGCATATGCTTTTTTCTGCATTTTTTCATATTCGATGTTTCGGGAACCGATGATGGCGACACGCATTTTTGAGCTTCCTTTCTCGGGCTTTTTCTTCCGCTTATGATAGCACGCGCACGGCGAAAAAGTCAACGCATGGCAGGTCAAAAGGGTGTTTTTTACAAAAATATGCCTGTTTTTACATATGAAAAACATGATTCTTTCTATATTATAACAAACAAAACGGAAATTTTCAATAGAAAAACAAAATATATGGAACGATGCAAAAAAATTGTTACACATAAAAAGACCGCTATGCGGAAAATTAAAAACGAGCGCAGTTAATATGCGATCAAAAACATCAGAGAAGAAAGGAACGATATGAAAAAAAGTGTAAAAGGGAGTATCACGGCGTTTCTCGTGCTGAGTGTCGTTTTATCGTTCTCCGTCGGTGTTTCGGCGGCGGGCGGCAAGGTGCTGATCGCGGCAGGTACGGCATTTGGCGTGAAATTCCATACAGACGGCGTTGTGATCGCGGGGATCCCCGGCGGAGAAGGACCTGCGGCGGAGGCAGGACTCAGGCGCGGCGATATCATTACGCATATCAACGGGCAAACGGTTACGTCGGCTTCTCAATTTGCAGATGTCATCAAGGATTCATGCGGGGCGGAAATTACGCTTGATTATCGAAGCGGAAATCTTTTGCATACGGTGCATCTGACACCGAGGGCGGATGAAAGCGGCGAATATCGGCTTGGCGTTTGGGTCAAGGACAGCGCGGCAGGGATCGGAACGATTACCTTTATCGACCCTGAAACGATGCGCTTTGTCGGACTTGGACACGGTATTTGCGATGCGGACAGCGGTGCTCTCATTCCGCTTGCCAGCGGAACGGCAGAGGAGGTGGCGCTTTCGGGCGTTACGGTGGGGGAAGCTGGTGCACCGGGAGAGCTTCGGGGATCATTTTGCGGAAAAAAGCTCGGAAAATTGACAAAAAATGCGGAAACGGGAATCTACGGGCATCTTTCCGAGGTTCCTGTGGGGCTTGAAAAGGAACGGTTTCCTGTCGGAGAGAAAGAGGATGTCAAAGAAGGAAAAGCTTATATTTTTGCTACTGTGGACAAGGATGGGCGCGCGATGTATGAGATCGAGATCTCCAATATCGAAAAGGACGGCGATTCCCGAAATTTCCTCGTGCACGTAACGGACGAAAGGCTTCTTTCCAAGACGGGCGGTATCGTGCAGGGAATGAGCGGCAGCCCCATCATTCAAAACGGCAAGCTCATCGGTGCGGTAACCCACGTGCTTGTCGGGGATCCGACCAAGGGGTATGGCATATTCATTGAGAAGATGATGGATGAGGGAAAATAAAACGAAAGCCGAGGCGCGCCGCCTCGGCTTTTGTGATATCCTTGCGGTCTTGTTTGATTTCATCATTCTATGATACCGTAGAGATACAAAATAGATAAAGATGGCGTTTTGCGAATCAAGGCGGCTTATCGTCGTAAAAATCGGAAAATGGTTTGGGAAAACAAATCTTGATTTTTTGAATCTTTATGCTATACTAAGTCCAAAGAAGAATCGGTTATGGAGGATTCGAACCATGAAACTTACAAGATTAAATCGGAATCTGGTGCCGGATCGATGCAATCCGACCCCTGATTATTATTGCACATGGCAAACACAGCTTTATGCGACCTGCGACGGGAAACCGGCGCTTCAAAGGCGCGTGATCGGTGAAAAGGGCTTATTTTCACAGGAAAAACCCTATGGATGGGCATATTTTTACGAGCAGGCGAGAAGCGATCTCCTGTTGGTCATGGATGACAGCTGGGACGTTCCGCTAAGCGGTGATACCGCTTTCTATGGCAGCTTGATCCCGGATGCGGAAAAATTCCCCGAGGCAACGAGGGGGGCTTCGTCAAATTCCGAGGCATTGAAGCGCTTGACGGAGAGAGTCAAGGCGCTTGGCTGGAAGGGGATGGGCGGTTGGATCTGCGCGCAGGAGGCGCCTGCCTTTTCGGGGAAGATGTGCGATACGGATTATTGGCGTCTGCGCTTGCGAGAGGCAGAAGATGCCGGCTTTTCCTATTGGAAGGTGGATTGGGGCAAACGC
The DNA here is from genome assembly GCA_045124015.1 of Eubacteriales bacterium. Classification (GTDB taxonomy): domain Bacteria; phylum Bacillota; class Clostridia; order Oscillospirales; family CAG-272; genus QALR01. Next base: position 36,720 of record JBGVLA010000174.1, read on the forward strand.
GGAACGAGCCTTGATTTCCGTCGGATGCTGACCGCGCTGGGGCGCGAGATTGCACCGCATTTGACGATCGAGCACGCGGTGATCCCGTCCGTTATCCCGTATGCGGACGTTTATCGCACCTATGACGTGCCTGCCATCTTGTCGATCCCCATGACGATGCAAAAGCTGAAGGAATTATCGGACACGCGCACGGAGCTTCCGCGTATGGGGCTTTTGAATTGTGAGGATGAAGCGTATATCGCGGCGGCAGGCGGTTTTTCGATGGGGATCATGCGTCATCCGTATGCAGGAGCTTTTATAAACGGGAAAGACGATATGTCGTTCCCTGCGGTCCATCGAAATCTGAAGACCAAGATATGTGAGATCACACGCGCCGTCAGATGGCATCGCATCGCGCCTGCATTCGGCATTGACGCGGCGGATGTTCAGATCGATGTGAGGACCTTGACGGACACATGGCATTTTGCTTCCCGAGACGCGGAAATGGAAGCCTGGTGGTTTGATCAGCCTGCGATTCGTGATCATATGACGGGCGAACGTGTCAGCAAGACGGCACCAGCCCGTGTTGCAAGAGGCTGTGCGCTTCCCGAGGTCGTTGCGGATGCAAACGGAAACGTTCCGTTCGTGGTTGCCGCGAAAAATCCGAACGGCGCTTTTTCTGTGGTAACGGCAGGGCGCACCTTGGAGCGTACCTATGAGATCCCTCTTTGCCGTGTAACGCTTCGCATTGAGGATGCGCAAACGGTTGGCGTATTCGGAGAATATGAGGAATTGATCCTCGAAACGTCGAGAACGCATATTTCCCGCGTTTGGATGCAGGACCTTGCAGGCGAGGAGGCGTTCGATATCACGGATGATGTTTGCATCCGTGGCGGAAGTATTCAAATCTCGGGAGCGCTGATCCATGCCGTCGGTACGATGGCTCAGCCCGAAGGGGATACCTGGGAGCCCGGTGTCTTGATCGTTCTTGGGTGAAGAATATGTTCTTGTGCAAGATCGCATTTCCCATTGTCGTTTTGTTTTCTTTGCGAAATCTTGATTTTTTAATATCTTTATGATATGCTGAATATACATTTGGATTCGGGGAATCTCAAAAATCAAAATATAAAAGGATGGTAAACATGATGTATAACGAATGGTCTTTGGACGCATTTTACAAAGGAACGAGCGATCCTGCGCTTGCCTGCGATATGGCGCGCCTCGAAGAGGTGATCTGCGCTTACAAGCAGACTGCTGGAAATCCCACGGGAGATGCGCGTGCATTTTTGCGCCGCGTGATTGAGATCGCGGAGGAAATGTCGCTTCTCATGCGTAAGCTCAGCGGATATTTCAGTCTTCGCCGTTCGGCAAACAGCGCGGACAGCGAGGGCGCGGGCTATATGACGAAGATTCAGACCTTGTCGGCAAGCACGACGAAGGAATCCGTTATCTTCCAAAAGTACGTCGGCACGCTTGAAAATTTGGATGAGATCATCGCGGGAGACGAGCTTCTTTCGCAGTATACGTTTTATTTTCATCAGATGCAAAAGGCGGTTTCCCATAAGCTTGGCGATGAAGCGGAAGCGGTCTTTGCGCGCATGAACATTTCGGGCGGCAGAGCATGGGGCGACCTTGTGGCACATCTCACCGCAAACGTCAAGGTGGATTATAAAGGAGAGGAGCTTTCTCTTTCGGCTATCCGCGGTCTTGCCGATCATGATGACGCAGAGGTGAGAAAGTCGGCATATGAAGCGGAGATCGCGTGCTATGATAAGATCAAGGATTCCATCGCGTTTGCGCTCAACAGCATCAAGGCACAGGTAAACCTGGAAGCTGAGCTTCGCGGTTATGAAAATCCGCTGATGATGACCCTTGAGCAGTCTCGCATGAAAAAGGAGACCTTGGATGCGATGCTGGAAGCGATGCGCGAGGCGATGCCGAAATTCCATGAATATCTCCGTCATAAGGCAAAGCTTCTCGGCTATGAGAATGGACTCCCGTGGTATGAGATCCTTGCGCCCATGGGCAGTGCAGACGGCACGAGCTATACCGTAGAGGAAGCGCACAAATATCTTGTGGAACGCTTCTCCACCTTTGCGCCCGACCTTGCGGAAATGGTCGATACCGCGTTCAAAGAGGAATGGATCGACTTTTATCCCAGAAAAGGTAAGGTCGGCGGTGCATTCTGCTCGAATCTGCCGTTTATGAAGCAGAGCAGGATCCTTACGAATTTCTCGGGCTCGTTCGGTTCGATCGCGACCCTTGCCCATGAGCTTGGCCATGCATATCACGGCAAGCAGATCGAGGATCATCGCCCGATGAATACGGGCTATACCATGCCTGTTGCGGAGACGGCTTCCAATTTCAACGAGCTGATCGTTGTGAACGATGCCATCAAAAATGCAGAGGGCGACGCAAAAATCCGCCTCATCGAAACGCAGATCCAGGATATGACGCAGATCATCGTGGATATCTATTCCCGTTTCCTCTTTGAGGATGAAGTCATTCGCCGCAGAAAGGATACCTTTATGTTTGCGGATGAGCTGAATCAGATCATGCTCGATGCACAAAAGGAAGCCTTCGGCGACGGTCTTGACCATACACAGCTTCACCCGTATATGTGGTGCTGTAAGAGCCACTATTACAGAGCGGGACTCAGCTATTATAATTTCCCCTATGCGTTCGGCGGTCTTTTCTCCCGCGGTCTTTATGCAAAATATCTTGAGGAAGGCGAAGATTTCCTCCCGAAATACCGTGCGCTTCTGAAAGCCACCACGGTCGACACCGTGGAAAACGTGGCAGGCATTGCAGGCATCGACCTCACCGCGCCCGACTTTTGGCGAAAGAGCCTTGCGACCATTACGGAGCAGATCGACCTCTTTATCGCGGAGACGAGTAAATAAAGGAGGGTATTTTGTATGGAGAAGAAGCCCTTGGTTGAAAAGATGGCGGAAAAAGCATTTGAAAGCGAAGCTTTTCAAAAAAGCTGGCAGATGCATGAACGTGCGTTTGGACCGATTCTTTTGCCTGCCTTTACGGACAGTATGGCGGCAAGGGTGCATCTGACAAATGCGCTGAATCATATTTCGCGCAGAGAAACGGGTAGAGGCATCGAGCTGCTTGAAAAAATAGAACCCGCTTGTCAAAACGATGCCGATCATGCCGCATGGAATTTTTTCATGGGTCTTGCCTATGAAATGGCAGGCGACCTTGAAGGGATGGGAAAGTGGTATGCTTTCGCTATCGATTATCGCCCGCCGTTTTATCTTCCATATCTGAAGCTTGCTAAGTATCAGCATCAAAAGGGCGCACTTGAAGCGTCGGAGAAAAATTTTGAAAAAGCCATCATGTGCTTGCAAAATGCGGAAAAAACAGAGCAAAACACCGTTATTTTGGCATCTACTTACGCCAATTTTGCGGCAACGCTCGTCCAGCTGAAAGACTACGCGCGCGCAAAGGAGATGCTTTTGCTTTCCGAATCTCTCATTCCTGTCTTGGCGGGACGAGACGGCACGTGGGCTATCCTGTACGCCTGTCTCGGAGACCGCGAAAACGCAGAAAAATATCTGCATCTCGTCAAAGAGAGAACACCTCTGCTGTGGAGCGCGATTCAAAAGGTGGTGGAGGAAAAACTGGCTCATAAGGAGTGAGGTAATGCTTTATGCATGAAACGTTTGCTGAATACAAAAGAACACTTTTGGATGCAAATTTTAAGGAAGCGACGAAAAATCCAAATCATTTTTATCGAAAAGCGACGGAAAAAACGGCTTTTATCGTCAATTTGAAGTATCTGACGGACGGCATCGGCATCGTTTACGGCTTTTGTTCCACGGCTTCTTTGCGAGATCAATATGCGGAAGCATTTTTGGGGGAATACGGGAAAAACGATGATGAGTGCAATTTGCGCTTTTTCGTTAAAATCGATGCAGAGATTTCCGATTCCGAAGCGAAAAAGATGATAGATGCCTGCTATCGCACATACGCTTTGACCGAGAAGGATATTCTTTTGGAAATCGTCAAGGAAAAAAGAAAAGCTTTCGTATCGAACGTTACTTCCTTTTTGAAGCCCCTTGGATTTCGGAAAAAGGGGAATTCCTGGAAGAAATCTCTGTCAACTGACATCGGCTTGGGTCTCGTATTGGATAAAAACCCATATACAGATCTATATTATTTTGAGGTCGACGTTTCGGGCGCTTCGTGGTATCACGGCAGACGCATGATGCACGTCAGAGATGCCGCGATGTTCGATTACGTTGCCGAGCCGAACGCGCAATTCGATTGGCAGCTGCAATCCGAAAAAGAATTGACTGCGGTTTTAGAGAAAATCTATGCAAACGTTTTTTCGCCCTTGATGAAAGCGATACCGCCGAGCTTGTGCGAGGAGCAAGGCTTTTATACAAAAATGCTCGATGCGCTTTGCCGAGACGATGCCATATAAAAAGAAAGAAGGTGCCGTGAGGCACCTTCTTCTGTGTTCATTTCATCTTGAGCTTGATCTCTTTTGCCTGCGTTTCTGCCATTTCTGCTTCTTCATCGTAGTGTGTTTCGCGGAGCTTAGAGGCAATATCCATATAAAGATCATATGCTTTCTGATATTCGCCAAGGGTGTTATAGCACCAAGCCTTGCTGTAAAGCTCGTCGTAAAAATCAGTGCCGAGCTCGCCTGCGCGATCCCAATACGCAAATGCTTCCTCGTATTTTTTGAGCGACGCGCAGATCTCACCGCCATTGATATACAAGACCCAATTTTCGGGGAATTTTTCGCTCGCCTGTCGGAAAGCATCATAAGCGTCTTCGTATTTCTTGGCGTAAATATAGGCTTCTACAAGGCAGATCCATTCTTCGGCGTTATCGGGAGAGGCTTCGCACGCTTCCTTTTGTGTGCAAATGACCTCGTCGCCCTTGCCAAGCTCAAACATCAGACTCGTGCGGAGCGAGCGCGCTCTGCGGTAAATGTGCAGATTTTTCTCGGGACCTTCGGCAATCGCCTTATCGTACCATTCGAGCGCGATCTTTTTGCAATTATGGAGCATGAAATGATGGATGGTGGCGTAATTCCATTTATCCGAAATGGAAAGCTCGCCCTCCTTCATGAGCTTTTGATATTCGAGATAGCAACGCAAAAAATCTTCGGGGTCATCTGTTTTTTCATAAACGGCAGAAAGGCGTTCGGCATAATTTTCATACGCAACGGAGTGCTTTTTATAAAAATCATCGACGGTAACGGCATAGAGCCTTGCAAGCGTGGGAAGCGTCAAAACGTCGGGGAGCGTCGTTCCGCACTCCCAACGGGAAACGGTCTGGGGATTGACGCATAAGATCTCCGCGACCTCTTCTTGCGTCAAATTCTTCGCAATACGGAATTTTTTCAGGTTTTCCGTGAAAACGGTACTGTTCATAAAGTACCTCCTTCAAAATGTTTCTTAGAAGCTTCTGTCTATATGATAGCATAACCAAGGTCGAAAAACAATGTCTCATTTTATGATGAAAGTCTTGATTTTTGTATAGCGCAGAGGGGATGCTCGTGCATCTTCTTTCTTTTTCTCCAAAAAACGGCGTGCGCCATCGCCAAAGCCGCTAAGAATCCCGAAAGCGACAACCGACATCGACAGCTTTTTCATCCCTTCGGGTGTATGCTGAAATAGGAATCAATTACCTATTTCTATGGAGAAAGGATGATAAAAATGACAGAAGAAAAAACAAATGAAAGGAAAATATCCTCACGTACATATATAAGGCGCGAGGAAGATGGGTTTTCCGCAGAGGATGAGCTTCGAACGTTGCATACGGGGATGTGCCGATTGCAATGGCTCGGAGAAAGGCTTTTGATGCTGGGGGCGGGATTCTTTTTCGGCGGAACAGCGCTTCCGCTTTCCGTGTATCCGCTTGGCTGTGCGCTCATTGCCGCTTTGCCGAAGCAGACGATCGCGGCGCTGATCGGACTTTGGCTGAGATGCGCCTATGCGGCGGCACTCGGGGAGAATATCATGACGTACGCCGCTTGTTCTTCGGCGGTGCTGATCTGCCGCATCGTGCTTTGCTTTGCGGTCTACGGAAAGACGCTTCTTGCGCGTGTGCGCCGACTGCCTGACACGATGCTGATCCGCGTGCTTCTTTGTACGGCGTTCGTATTGATATTTTCACTCGTCGATATGATACGAGGCGGCGTTTCGATCTCCGCTCTGCTTGGGCTCGTGCTTGCCGTTGTGGCATCCGCGGCATTTACGCTTTTGTTCGGCTTCTTTTTTGAAAAGGAGTATTTGGGAACGCCTGCCTATGAGGCGGGGATTGGTGCCGCATCGTTTGCGGCGGCACTTGCATTTTCTCCGTTCGCCCTTGGAGAATTTTCTTTTGGCGTAACCGTGGCGTTTGCCGTTACGCTTTACGTTGGTTATCTCGGTTCACCGACGAGAAGCTCCGCCGTGGGACTTCTTTGCGGACTGGCGCTTGGCGGATATTTTGCACCTGTATTTGCTCTTGCAGGTCTGGTCTCGGGGATCTTTTCGGAGGTGCACGCACTCCTTTCCGGGGTCTCGGCGGTGCTGGTTACCGTTTGCTCGGCGCTGTATTTCGGCGGTGCGGAGGGCGTGCTTGAGATCCTTCCCGAGGTGCTTTTTTCGGCGTTCGCCGTAACGCTTTTGGTATGCCTTGGGCTTTTGAAAAAGGATATCCCCAAAAAGGAAGAGATCACGGAGGATGCCGCCGTCAGCGAACTTTTGACACGGCGCCGCGATGCGGAAAGAGAACGGCGTATGAACAGCATTTCGAATTCCATGAACGCACTTTCGGGCGCGATACGCGGTTTTTCGGAGAAATTTCGCCGTCCCGAACCGAAAAAGCTTACGGAAAAATGCCGTGCGATCTGGGAAACGCATTGCAAAAGCTGTCCCAATGAATGTACCTGCCGCGGGCTTGCGGAATTGGAAACGGAACGTATCTCGAATAAGCTTGCTTCTCGGCTGATGTCGACGGGAAAGATCGACAGGGAACGGCTTTATGAGATCACGAAGATCCGCTGTCCTGATCTGGATGCCATCGCGGCACAGATCAGCGCGCTTTCGGCACAAATGCTGGAGGAAGCCATCCGCGAGGATAAGACCCGCGTTTTTGCGATGGATTATGAATCGATGGCGCAGATGTTTGCGGATGCCGCGGCAGAGGGCGATATGCGTCTTACGGTGGATAAGGTCCTTTCCGATAAGCTGCGCCGCGCATTTTTTAAGGCAGGACTTTCTGCGGAAAACGTGGTCGTTTGCGGAGATCGCAAGAAATTTATCATTGCGACGGGAGATACCGTAACCAAATCGACGCTTTCCCCTTCGGATATCCACGCCGTTTGCGAGGAGGCTTGTGGTGTTCGGTTTGGCTCGCCTGCGTTCATGCTGGAAAAGGGAAACAGTGCGCTGACGCTGGAAAGTCTTCCTCTTTTTGAGGTGGAACGCGCAGGACGTCAGCTTGCCAAGGAGGGGGAAGACGTTTGCGGAGACAGCATTGCTTCTTTACAAAATTATGATGGTTTCTATTATGCGTTTTTGTGCGATGGCATGGGAAGCGGTGAGGATGCGGCTCTGACCTCTCATCTTTGCAGCGTTTTTCTCGAAAAAATGCTCGCTTGCGGCAATAAAAAGGCGATCACCCTGGAAATGCTCAATCATTTTCTCACCTCGCGTACGACGGAAAGCTTTGCGACGGTGGATCTTGTGGAGATCGATCTTGTGCTTGGGGTGGCATCCTTCCTCAAAAGCGGTGCGGTACCCTCTTACGTCGTACGCAACCGTCATCTTTATAAGATCGCTTCGGGGACGTTTCCGATCGGCATTTTGCCCGAGGTCTCTGTGGAGGTTACGGAATTCGAGCTTTGCGATGGAGACGTGATCCTGATTTGCTCGGACGGTGTTTCCTCCGATATCGAAACGCAGGAAAATGCCGATCCGATGTGGTTTACGGAGTTCGTTTCGCATGAATGGACGGATGACCTCGATATCATGGCGGAAAAGATCATGTCGGCGGCGCGTTCCGCCTCGTCCGGCTCGGACGATATGACCGTGGAGCTCATTCGCGTACATAAGTATGCGGAGAGATAGACAACGAAAATTTGATGCTTGGGCAAGCGCATCAATCCATGAGAAATGCTTCCGCTGCCATTTTCATGCCGAGCGAAAATCCCTGCACAAAAGCATTTTCGTTTTCAAGATTCAACCATTCGCAATGATGGCTTTCAAAATTTTCAAGAATTTTGTGCCCATCTTCATTTAACAGCTTTTCCAAAACGGCGCGTTCCTTATCGACCTTTTTTGCAATATCCCGAAATTCCATTGTTGTCGGTTCGGGTGCGCTCCATGGCGAAATTTCTCCGTTCCATAATTTTTTGAGGGTGGATTTCATGTTCATATAAGCTCCTTTTATCTTTTATGATGATAACTTTTATTATAACATTGCTTTTTCAAAATTGCTCAAAATATGTGTGTTTGGATATAAAGCGGATTTTCAAAATCGAGTCGCCGAGGGCTTTTTACTATGAGCTTTCGCCCTCTCAGTCAGCTTACGCTGACAGCTCCCCCAAAGGTGGAGCCTCTAAAAGATCAACTTTTAAGTGTTACAACATAGTAGGGGCGATTCACGAATCGC
>JBGVLA010000175.1:0-41157 GCA_045124015.1 Eubacteriales bacterium
CTTGAGCGGGGGGAAGATGGCGACCGGTCGTTGTCATAAGCATTGGACGGAGTCCGTTTTTGTTTACCCTGTCGATGGAAAGCCTTATACCATTCGGGATAGTGCCCCCGGCAGACCTTCTGAAATGACGAAAATGACGAAGGTGGTCTATCAAGTATCGAATCCTAAGCGCGCATATTTCGCATGGTTTTGCCCCTTGGAGGGGATTTTTGCAGGATTTTGCGGATTTGGTGCGCTTGTTGCTTTCATTTTAGCTGTGATTGGATTCTTGGCATAAATATAGAGAAATCCCACACAAAAGGTTTTGCGGTGGGGTATGGAGGAAAACATGATAACCAAACGAATTATCCCGTGTCTGGACGTGAAAGACGGGCGCGTGGTGAAAGGTGTCAATTTTTTGGGGCTTGCGGACGTATCCTCGCCCGTAAAGCTTGCAAAATTTTATAGCGACGGCGGTGCGGATGAGCTGGTCTTTTATGATATCACCGCTTCTGCTGAGGGTCGCGCACTCTTTACCGATATTTTGACAGAGGTTGCGCGTACCATTTTTATTCCGCTGACCGTTGGCGGCGGTATCAATTCCGTTGCGGATTTTGACAGAGTGCTCAAATGCGGCGCGGATAAGGTCAGCGTCAATTCGGGTGCCATTCGCAATCCCGAGCTGATCACCGAAGCGGCGAAAAAATATGGCAGTCAGTGCGTCGTGCTTTCTGCGGACGTGAAGCGCGTGGACGGCGTATTCCGTGTCTTTGCCAAGGGCGGCAGAGAAAACACGGGCATGGAAGCCATCGAATGGATCAAAAACGGTGTGGAACGCGGTGCGGGCGAGATCGTACTCAATTCCATCGACACCGACGGTGTGAAAGGCGGCTTTGACCTTGAAATGCTCGATGCGGTTTCGAGCGTTGTTGATGTTCCTGTCATCGCATCGGGCGGCGCAGGCTGTATCCGCGACTTTGTAACGCTTTTTGAAGCGCTTCCGCGTGTGGATGCAGGACTTGCCGCTTCCATTTTCCATTTTGGTGAGGTCAGCATCACCGACCTCAAAAACGAACTGCATCACGCAGGCATTAACGTAAGAAGATAAATTTTTGAAACGAGGATAGAATGATGTTAAATATCGATGAACTTAAATTTGACGAAAAGGGTCTGATTCCTGCCATCGTTGTCGATGCAAAAAGCAAAAAGGTCTTGACCCTTGCGTATATGAACCGCGAAAGCCTTGCAATCTCCATGGAAAAGGGTCTGACTTGCTTCTGGAGCCGTTCCCGTAACGAGCTTTGGCTCAAGGGCGAAACCAGCGGAAACTATCAGCATATCGTTTCCATTACCGCCGACTGCGATGGCGACGCGCTTGTCGTGATGGTGGAAAAGGACGGTCCCGCTTGTCATACGGGCGCAGATTCCTGCTTTAACGACGTCGTTTACGAAAGCGAAGACCTCCATGAATTTTCTTATGCAGGACTTATGGAGCTGATCGCAGGACGCAAGACCAACCCCAAGGATGGCTCTTATACCACATATCTTTTCAATAAAGGTATCGATAAGATCCTCAAAAAGGTCGGTGAAGAATGTACCGAGGTCATCATTGCAGGCAAGGCAAACGATAAAAAGGAAACCGTTTATGAAATTGCAGACCTTTGGTATCACGTCATGGTTTTGATGATCGAAATGGGCATTTCTCTCGACGATATTTTTGATGAGCTTGCATCCCGTCATGTCATTGACCATAAGGTGAAGCAGGAGAAAATGACAAAATGAGTGGGCAGATGCTTCCGCAGTATGCGGATTTTCATGTGCATACCACGTTTTGCGACGGAAAAAACACGGCTGAAGAAATGGTACAGGGCGCTCTTGCAAAAGGACTCCGAGTGCTTGGCTTTTCGGGTCATGCGCCGCTTCCGTTTGAAAGAGGTTGGTGGATCGGAGAAGATGCGATCGAAGCCTATCGCGCGGAAATTTTCCGCTTGAAGGAAAAATACCGCGATGAGATCCGAATCGTTCTTGGCATAGAACAGGATTATTTTTCCCATTTGCCGATAGATCCGTATGAATACGCGATCGGATCGGTGCATATGCTTTGCAAAGACGGGCGTTATTATGACGTGGATCTTTCTCCCGATGCCTTAAATCAAGTGATCGACAGCGTTTATGGCGGTGATTATTATGCGCTTGCAGAAGATTATTATGCGATGGAAGCGGATGTCATCCGCAAAACGAAAGCGGATATCATCGGGCATTTTGACCTCGTAACAAAATTTTGTGAATGTGGCGTGCCGTTTGACAAAGATCATCCGCGCTACGTTTCCGCGTGGAAAAATGCCGCAGATGTACTCCTGAAAACGGGAAGACCCTTTGAAATTAACACAGGGGCGATTTCTCGAGGATACAGAAGCACACCGTATCCTCATGCGGATATTTTACATTATCTTGCAAAGAATGGCGGTTGCGCGGTTTTGTCAAGTGATACACATCATAAGGATAATTTTGCATATGCTTTTGATATGGCGGCAGCGCTTGCCAAGGAAACGGGTATCGTGCTTGTCAATAAAATTGCGGGGATCACATTCTGATGGAAAGACTGAAAAAGAAATATTATCGCTGTATCCGAGGAGAAATTTTCGGTTATTTGATTTTGTTTATCTTCTTTTTCGTCAATTCGATCCGAACGGGAAGCATACAGCTGACGGATATTTTGGGCTATCTTGTCGTTTTGGCACTCTATACGCCTTTTGCGGTCTATCGTCTTCGCCCAATGTTAAAGGATTTGTCCGATGTTCGGGAGAATCGATGCGAGCGCGTAACGGGAAAAATCATGCGCTTGGAGGGAAATCACTCGAAGCATACAACGTGGTATCCCATCATTCGGGATGATATGACCGCGGAGCGCATCAAATTAAAGCTCGACGTTTCCGAAATCGAGGTCGAGAAAACGTATACGGTTTTATATTTGAAGTATAGTAAGCTTGCCGTTGTCGAAAAAGAACATACAAACGGTGTGGTTTATGAATAAAAATTGCGACTCATTCGAGTCGCAATTTTTGTTTCTTTTGGAAGATGGGTTTGTCGTTCGCACAGAGCCATGCACCGATGATCATCAGCAAAAGAGCGATGAAATACGTAACGGGTGGCATTTCGCGGAATATGAGAAGCGAGAGAAGCGTTCCGATGAACGGCGCTATTGCATAATATGCGCTCGTTCGGGCGGCGCCCAAGATTCTTTGCGCGTAGACGTAGAAAAAGATGCTGAGTCCATACGCGACAAAGCCGACGGCAAGAACTGCAAGCACGCTCCAAAGAGAGGTCAAGCGTTCTCCAAGACAAAGCCCAATGATAACAGAGCCGGTTCCCGAGAAAATACCCTTGAGCAAAACGATTTCCAGCGGATCTTTGGCAGAAAGCTTTCTCGTGCAGTTGTTTTCAATGCCCCAACAGATACAAGCCAGCAGAATAAAAAGAGAGCCGACGGAAAAGCGGAGCGCGGTGATATCCTCAAAGGAAAGAAGCGCACAGGATGCCGTTACAAAGAGGATTCCTGCCCAAAGACGAGGGCTGATGGCTTCCTTGAAGATGGCGAGCGCGATGATGGCGGTCGCTACGATTTCAAAATTATTGAGCAGAGAAGCGTTTGCCGCCGTGGTGAAGCTCAGTCCCAAAAGAAGAAAAATAGGAGCGGCAATATCCAAAAGGATCATGGCAAGCGTATAGGGTAAATCTGCTTTTGTGATCTTTTCTTCCGTTGTTTTTGTTTTTCTTGCTTTGCGTATGAGCGCGATGATGCCCATGCCAAGACCTGCACCGATATAAAGGAAGCCTGCCATGAGAGTGGATGGCATTTCTGCAAGCAAGAGCTTGGAAAACGGCGCGTTGACGGCGTAAAGCGCCGCGGCAAGAATGGCAAGGAAAATACCTTTTGCATGAGTGGATTTTATCATTGTTCAAAACCAACTTGTAATGAAAATTTCAAGACCGATAAAAATGAGGATCGCGCCGCCGAAGATATTGGCTTCGCCTGCGATGCAGGTGCCGACCTTTTTGCCGAGTTGAACACCGAAAAGGCATATCCAGAAGGTTACGAGCGCGATGAGTGCCGCCGCGAGCAGTGCCATGGGAAGCGTATGCTCCGCGATGGTAAAGCCAACGGAAAGCGCGTCGATGGAGGTCGCAATTCCTTGAATGATCAGACCGCCAAGTCCTGCTTTATGTTCGGGCATATCACAGCAGTTTCGTGTTTTGATGCCTTCGATCAGCATCTTGCCGCCGATAAAGCCGAGAAGACCGAGCGCGATCCACGGGATCCACGCTTCAAAGGATTCAAAATATTGTACGATGGTATGGATGCATACCCAACCGATGAGGGGCATGAGCGCCTGAAAGAAAGCGAAAAGTCCGGCGATGCCGCACATTTTGCGCTTTTTCATTTTCGGCTCGTTCAGACCGTTGGCAAGAGAGACCGCAAACGCATCCATGGCAAGTCCGACGCCGAGCATGATGCTTGTAAAAAAGAAATTAAAATCGATTGGCATTGTTATTTCCTCCAATTTTAAGCGGAGATAGAAGCTATCTCCGCTTAAAGTGATTAGTTGTTTACGCTGTCAACAAATTTGGTGAAAGCATTTCTGCCTTCTTCGGTGCATTTGTAAACGCCGGCGTCTTCGAGAACGCGGACGAAGGTCTTACCGATCTCCGCACGGAGAATTTCGGTCGTATTTTCTGCGGTGAAGGTGTAATCGTTTTTGAAACGTGCGAACCAATCCGCGTGAGCGGCAACACGTTCGTCGTCAGCGGGGGCTTTGCCTGCGAGAATGACTTCTTCGAGGATCGCCATTTCCTTTTTAAGACGTGCGGGAAGGACCGCAAGACCCATAACCTCGATCAGACCGATATTTTCTTTCTTGATGTTATGGAGCTCTGCGTGGGGATGATATACGCCGAGAGGATGTTCTTCGGTGGTGATGTTGTTGCGGAGAACGAGATCAAGCTCGAAATCTTCACCGCGGCGGCGCGCGATAGGTGTGATGGTGTTGTGAGGTTCACCGTCGGTCTCAGCAAATACGAAAGCATCCGCGTCGGTATAACCGCGCCAAGCAACGAGGATCTTATCTGCAAGGTCGACAAGACGAGCCTTATCCTTGCCGCTGATACGGATAACGGAAAGCGGCCATTTTACGATGCCTGCCTTGATATCCTCATAGCCCTTGAAAACGATATCCTTTTCGATGGGTGCTTCTTCCATAGCGAAGGTATAATGACCACCTTGGAAATGGTTATGAGAAAGGATAGAACCGCCGACGATGGGGAGGTCGGCGTTCGAGCCAATGAAGTAATGGGGAAGAAATTCTTCGAAATCGAGCAAGCGCTTAAAGGTATCGCGTTCGATCTTCATCGGAACGTGTGCGCCCGAAAGTGCGATGCAATGCTCGTTATAGTAAACGTAGGGGGAATACTGCAAGAACCATGCTTCGTCTGCAATGGTCATGGGAATGATACGGTGATTTTCTCTGGCAGCCGCGCGAAGATTGCCTGCAAAGCCTTCATTTTCCGCGCAAAGTGCACATTTCGGATAACCGCTCTGCGGGAGCGCTTTGGCGGCGGCGATGGCTTTCGGGTCCTTTTCAGGCTTGGAAAGGTTGATGGTGATGTCGATATCACCGTAAACGGAGGGAACCTTCCAGCGGAGGTCTTTTTTGACGCGATATGTACGAATGTAGTCGGTCGCGCAGGAGAACGCATAATACCAATCGGTCGCCTTTACGGGATCTTCCGCATAAAGCTTCTTGAATTTACCGATGACCTCGGAGGGGCGGGGCGTGAGCAGACCCATGATACGCGCATCAAAAAGATCGCGCTGGGTTACGCCGTTGTCGGGAAGGATACCGTTTTCAAACGTATAGTCGAGGATATCACGAAGGATATCTTCCAGCTCTGCGTTTGCATCTGCGGTTTCATCTTCGAAATTGTCAAGATGAAGCGCATCAAGGAGAAGATTTCGGGAATAAATACGGTCTTCCTTTTCGATGAGTCCGTTTTTTTCCGCATAATCAAGGAGTTCGTTGATTCTTGCAAAAATGTTCATAATATATCTCCATTCTGCCGTGAGGCTTATTTCTTTTTCCATCATGGGAAATGACTTCCATTGGCTCTCGCCGTTTTTTGTATATAGATGCGTGAAAAGCAACGATAGGCGAGCAGTTATCACCGGGGATTCGCCGTTTTTTTGAAGAACTGATAAAAATAGCAGGGAAGCATACCGTTATAGAGCTTGCGGACCTTGTCCGCTTTTCTGCCGTAGAGCTTTTCAAAGCCGTCGTGCGCGGTGATGACGTAGATCTGCCAAGGGTCAAGGCTTGGGAAATGCTTGCCCATACCGCGGTAGAGATTTTCCGCTTCCGCAAGCGTGCCGAGTCGTTCACCATACGGCGGATTGCAAACGACAGTACCGCGTCTGCCCTCTGTGGTGATCTTCAAGGCATCCTTTTGGAAGATCTTGACGTAATCTTCCATGCCTGCCGCTTTGACGCACATTTCGGCGTTTTTGACGGCATCCGCATCGATGTCGGAAGCATACGCTTCAAATTCCGTATCGAGCGTTCTTGCCGCTCTTGCTTCCTCTTTTGCCTTTTCAAAAAGGTCTTTCGGAAGAAAGGCAAAGTCCTCTGCCGCGAAATGACGGTTCAGACCGGGCGCGGTATTGGTCATGAGCATTGCCGCTTCGATCGGGATCGTTGCCGAACCGCAAAACGGGTCGTGAAGCAATACGTTTTCTCTCATGCGGGCGAATTTTACGAGCGCCGCCGCCAAGGTTTCACGGAGCGGTGCGGGAATATTTTGCGGACGGTATCCGCGTTTATGAAGCGCTACGCCCGAGGTGTCGATCATGAGAGAGGCTTCATCCTTGAGAAGAAAAAATTCGATTTGATAGGTTTCCTTTTCTTCGGGAAGCCAATCGGTGTGATATGCCGCGGAAAGACGTGTCGCCACGGCTTTTTTGATGATCTTCTGACAGTCGGGAATGCTGAAAAGTGTGCTTTTGATGGAATGTCCTTTGACGGGGAACGTGCCGCCCTTGGGAATGAAATCCTCCCAAGGAAGCGCTTTTGTGCCGTCAAAAAGCTCGGTAAAGGTGGTGGCGCGGAATTTATCAAGCAAAATGAAAACGCGCTCTGCGGTGCGAAGCCAAATATTCGCGCGTGCAATGGCATTTTCATCTCCCTCAAAGGTTACTCTGCCGTCGATGGTTTCGATTCGTTTATAGCCAAGGGCATCGATCTCCTCGCCGAGAAGATGCTCCAACCCAAAAAGACAGGTCGCAACGAGTTTGAATGTCATAAATACCTCGATTTTTATATTTTATAATATCATTCTACCACAAGTATCAGCAAAATGCAAATGGATATTATAATTTCATAAAAGATTTTCTGAAAATTAAGGCATAAGAAGAAAAAGCGCCTTGCCGAGGCGCTTTTCTGTTATTTATGATGGATAATCAAAAATCAAAGGTTCATTATTTGATAAAATATCACTTCTTACTCCAAAATATCCTATCATCGCGGTAGTTTCATCTCCCCAAAAATAATGCTTTCCTTGAGAGTCTTCTACTTGAACACAAAGTTCACTTGCATATACAAACACGGCATCATCGATTGGCAATTCTTTATATTCAAATTTCGATTTTGCACTGAAATGCGTATCAAATCCATAATATGCACAACCACCATTTTGAAATTTCATCACAGTTCCCATTTGCGCTACGGAAATTTGCCCAACATTTTCACCGATAACTGTCCATTGATCGATCGTTATAGGTGAAGGGATGCTTTCGCTTAACAGATAAGGTGTACCTAAAAGGTTATATGTACCCTTGGCATAGAGTTTACCGTCTTCCGTCAAAACATTCCATAGTTGGTGTTCCAAGCCTTCTTCGTGATAAAAGCCAATTTCGTTTTCATAGCGCATGGAAGTGTCTATGATATCAAAATCTACTGCATTTTGAAAAATTGCTTCTGATAAAAAATATCCTTCATCAGATGAAATGACTTTGCACAAATCACCATCATTTGTGATTACCCATGCGGAATCCTGATATGCTTCAATCTGCTTAACATCTGAGATAATATATATAGGTGCTTGCTCTTCTTTTATCAGCCACAAGCGATTTTCCGTATCGATATAATATATCATATCCTTATTAACGGATTGGTAAGTATGCTCTGCATATAATACAGAATCCGCAAGTTTGATAACATCTATATCAGCTAACTTGTAAAGCGTATGCTCCTCTGTTATAAACAAAGCCGTTTGCCGATCATATGGGTAAAACTCTTTAATTACGCCGTCCCAAAATAAAACCGGCGGTGGCATATTCAAAGCATCATGTTGGTAAGATTCCACGTTTCGGTATTTGCGAGAATTTGTACTAGCGTAGTTACCTGCAAGATAACCTTTTCCGTCCTCTGTAATGAAATAAACATTACTGTCATAATGATATATTCTTTCGATTTTTGTATCGTCATAAAATTCAAGTCCGGTGATGTCGAAAAATTCATACCAAATGATGATTGCAAAAATCGAAATAAGGACGAGAAGAATACCGAGGGATATTCCGAGTATTTTTAATATTTTTTCATGCTTGCTTTTCATTCAAAAAACTCCTTTGCTTAAATTTATATCATAATTTTACCACAAGTATCAGCAAAGTGCAAATGGATATTCTATAAACTTATCGAATTTTTGATGTTTTTTGTGTTTTTATTGACAGGGAAAAGAAATGAATGATATAATGTTTTTGAAAAAAGAAATTTTATCATCATGGAGGACCAATCTTATGAGTTACGGCATCAATGTTTTCGATTTCGGTGCAAAAGGAGATGGCACGACGGACGATACCGCGGCGATTCAAGCGGCGATCGATTATACCGCGAAGCGCGGAGGCGGAAAAATTTATTTTCCTTTTACACCGAGAGGATATCGCATCGCTTCTCCTGCCATCGAGGAGGTAAACGGAAAGCCGACGCGCGCCCAGCTTGTCATTCCCGCAGGGACTGCCAATATTCAGCTTGAGGGCGAAATGCCATGCCGTTTTCTCTATGCGTATCAAGTGCGTCCTGTTGACAGTCCATATGGAACGACGCGCTTTATGCCGCAGCCGAGCGATCCCGAGCCGCGTATTTTTTCCAGTACAACGATCTTCTCCGATTGGGATGCACCTGAGGAGCATGATCCCAAGGCGCGTCCGTATTCGATCCTTTCCGCACCCGAGGGAACTTCCTGCCGTGGAAAATTCAGTTGCTCGCAGGTTACGATCACGAATCTTGAATTTTTGGTTCCGATGCGCCGCGATAAAATGTATCCCACCCAATCTGCTGTGAATTTGCAAAACGTCAGCCGCGTTCACGTCATCGATAGCCAATTTGCGCTTTTGGAATCTGTGGGAGATTCGGTGCTTGGCGCGGAGCTTCAAGAAAATCCATGTCATACGGTCGGACTCATGATGTCGGGCGACCAAAATGACCATAATGTCATTCGCAGCGTAGCGGTGCAGGGCTTCAAATACGGTCTTGTCATCGGGGAACACGTGATTGCAGATTACGTCTACGTTCACAACTGTGAAGAGGGCATCGTTCTTCACGACGCATCGCATATTTCCATGATCCAGCATATCGTGGCACAGCATAATCGCTGTATCATCACCACCACACGCGGAGAACTGTTTGGGCATAGACCCGGACCTTGCAATCTGAGCGTCGGCACGGTGAACTATGAGCCGGGGCATGGTCATAGACCTGAGATCAGCCGTCTTGTGTGGGGTGTTTACGATCCCGAAAAGCGCTTGCGCGGTTCTATGAAATGGCACCAGCCGGGTGGCGACCTTGTTTTTCCCACGCTTTGCAGTGAGAATTTTATTGTTGAAAAATATTAAAATGAGAAATGCACCTCAAAAGGCGATTGGCTTTTGAGGTGCATCGTGTATGATCCATGATTTATAAAATTTCGACGATGTTTTTGCAAAGCGTAACCAAGTCATAGCGAATCCCTTTACGGCTTCGCCAAGCTCTGTTGCTCCATTCTTGCGAAGAAACGTCATCTCCGCCGTATATCAGCGCGCCATAGGCAAAGCCCCTGAACTCGGCAACGGCAATACAGCCCGCTTGCTCCATTTCGACGATCTTTGCGCCCTCTGCCTTTCTGCGTTCGATGCGCTCTTTGGTTTCTCTGAACATCGCATCTGTCGTCCATGTGAGTCCGCGAAGATAGGATACGTTATGATTTTCCAAATATGCAACGATTTTTTCGGTGATCTTTGAATCGGTATAGATGTATTTGGAGGGCTCTATGTAATGATACGAAAAGCCTTCGTCGCGGATAGCGCCGTCAACGACGAGAAGCTGTCCGACTTCGATGTTTTTATCCAAAACGCCGCCGCCACCGCAGAACATGACCTTGGTAATGCCCATCGCGTGAAATAAATCGAGATTGCCTCCGCAGGCAGGGCAACCGATAGCACCGAGCGTGATCAAAATATCGGTATCTGCAAAACGGTATACGTATACGGGATTTTCACCGCCGATGACTCGGGAGAGTGTGATTTTTTCTTCCGCAAGGAGCGTATCGATGACCTCGGGGAAAAAGGTGATGACCATTTTATCCGTGTCAAAAGGGACGTTGACAAAAGCCTCGGGATTGAGCTTGGCAGTTTTGTTGTCATCAAATTCAAGAATGGGATATGGATGTGTTGTCATCATGGTGTATACCTCCTGTGAGCAATGATATATTGACTAAATATATCATAAAAAACAGAAAAAGTCAATGCTTTGATAGAAGAACCGAGCAGTGGGACAACTGCTCGGTTCTTTGCTTACAGATCCTGAATATTCATTTTCTTGATTTCATTTTGATCGGCATTGTCCTTGGGCGCTTTCATGATCAAGCGAACGATAACGAAGATCGCAAGATATACGAGCGCGGGAATCTGACAAACCAAAATCTGACGGATGAACTCCGATGTTTCCGCAGGTGCATACATCAAAACGAGCGCAACGAAAAGTCCGCCGATAAAGGCGATGATGGGAATGATAAGCCCCATAAATTTGTTTCTTGCTTTGGCACAAATGAAGCATTGTGCGACGGCGATGCCGATAAGAACGAGAAAGAAAAGTATCGTTACAATTTGGTAAGGAAGAATGGATGACATTATGATTTCTCCTTTCGATATTCGGTGATGATGAGCTTGGCGGTATCATAGTCAAGCTTATCGTCGAGGGCAAGACGCTTGACGAGCGTTACGAACGGCTCATTTTCCGCAGATTCGGTGATGTTGATCTTTTGTATCAAGCGGTCAAGTCTGAGTCTGACGGTGGGATAGGTTACGCCGTAAAGCGTTGCGATCTCCTTGAGCGAACCCGATGCGAGAATGAAATTTTTGATGAATTTCAAGTCTTCCGCGTCCAGCGCCATGATCCATTCGGGTATTGCTTGCATTTTATGAAACCTCCTTTTTTATATTATCTTTAACAATATTAAGTATATACTTTAATTTTGTTAAAGTCAAGACCTTTTTGGGAAAATTATGGATTATATTTTGTATGGGCGATTCACAAATCACCCGTAAATTTCAAAAAACAAAAACAGCAAGTCCGAAGACTTGCTGTTTTGAAAACGCTTATTTGTTTTCCATCTTTCTGTCGTGCATACGAGTGAAGATCTTGCAGATTTCAACGATCGGAATGATCGCAAAACCGAGCGCCATAGCGATGAGATATTCCTGCCAGCTGATTGCTGTCATGCTGAATACTTCTGCGATGGGTTCAATCAAAACGACGACGGATGTGAGGATAAGGGAGAGAAGACCTGCGCCCCAGAGCCACTTGTTCTGACCCTTCATCTTGAAGATGGAGCCGTGGAGAGAACGCATATTGAAGGAATGGAATACTTCGCACATAGCGAGAGTGAGGAACGCCATGGTCGTACCGTCAACGCTATCTGTGATCTCAAAGTTGCCTGTTTCAAACCAATGACCTACAAAGTAGGAGATGAGCGTGATGATGGTAACGAGCGCACCCTGATAGAATACGGCAAGACCAAGACCGCCTGCGAAGATACCTTCTTTGGAATCACGAGGCTTGCGGTTCATGATGTCTGCTTCGGGCTTTTCCATACCGAGCGCAAGAGCGGGGAAGCAGTCTGTGATGAGGTTGATCCAGAGAAGCTGTACGGGCTGGAAGATGGTGAAGCCGATGAGGGTTGCAAAGAAAATGGAAAGAACCTCGGAAAGGTTGGAGGCAAGGAGGAACTGGATCGCTTTACGGATGTTATCGTAAATTCTTCTGCCTTCGCCAACAGCGGAAACGATGGTCGCAAAGTTATCGTCTGCGAGGATCATATCGGCAACGTTCTTGGTAACGTCAGTACCTGTGATACCCATGCCGACACCGATATCGGCGTTCTTGATGGAGGGCGCGTCGTTAACGCCGTCGCCTGTCATTGCGGTAACTTTGCCTTTTTTACGCCATGCGTTGACGATTCTGGTCTTGTGTTCGGGCTGAACACGCGCATAAACGGAGTATTTTTCAACTGCAGTTTCAAATTCTTCGTCGGAGATCTCGTTGAGCTCTGCACCTGTGATCGCCTGTTCGGGGCTGTCAATGATGCCGAGCTGGGTTGCGATGGCAACGGCGGTATCCTTGTGGTCGCCTGTGATCATGATGGGGCGGATACCTGCGGAGCGACATTCGTCGATCGCGGGCTTAACTTCGGGACGAACGGGGTCGATCATGCCGACAAGACCTACGAATGTGAGGTCAACTTCGACAGCTTCGGGTTCGTAAACCTTGGGTTCTTCGGTGAGAGTCTTCATAGAAGCCGCAAGAACGCGGAGCGCCTTGTCTGCCATAGCCTTGTTTGCCGCGAGGATCTCTTTTCTCTTGGCATCGGTAAGCTCTACGACCTTGCCGTCAACGATGACCTTGGTGCAACGCTTGAGGATCTCATCGGGCGCACCCTTTGTGAACTGAACGAGCTTGCCGTTTTCGGTCTTGTGAACGGTAGACATCATCTTACGGGAGGAGTCGAAAGGCACTTCACCGATACGAACGAAGATGTTCTTCTGTGTGTTCTTGCTGAGGTTCAAGGTTTCCGCATAGTTTACGAGCGCACATTCTGTGGGTTCGCCGACAGCGGTCTTGGCTTCTGTGTCAAATTCTGCGTCGGAGCAGAGGGACATTGCGTTTGCGAGAAGCGCTTCGTCGTCGCCGTAGTGGTCAACGACGGTCATCTTATTCTGTGTAAGCGTACCGGTCTTATCGGAGCAGATGATCTGTGTGCAGCCGAGGGTTTCAACGGCGGTGAGCTTACGAATGATGGCGCTGCGCTTGGACATATTGGTAACGCCGATGGAAAGTACGATGGTAACGACGGTCGCAAGACCTTCGGGGATTGCCGCGACCGCAAGCGAGATCGCAAGCATGAACGAGGAAAGGATGGGCTCAAAGCCGATACCTTCGCGCAGGAGCTGAACGGCAAAGATGACAACGCAAATGCCGATTACGAGATAAGTGAGGATTTTGGAAAGACCTGCGAGCTTGATCTGGAGAGGTGTTTTGCCTTCTTCTGCGTTTGCAAGCGCGTCTGCGATCTTACCCATTTCGGTGTCCATACCTGTCGCGGTTACAACGGCTTTACCACGACCGTATACGACGGTACTGCCCATGAAGACCATGTTTTTGCGGTCGCCGAGAGCAACGTCGCCATTTGCACCTGCTTCAAGGGTCTCTTCCTGTTTGGTAACGGGAACGGATTCACCTGTGAGAGCGGCTTCTTCGATCTTCATGCTTGCGCATTCAATGATGCGCGCGTCAGCGGGAACGGCATCGCCTGCTTCGAGGACGATGATATCACCGACGACGAGGTCTTCGCTACGAACGGAGATCTGATGACCGTCGCGGATGACTTTGGACTGTGCGGCTGCGATCTCTTGCAATGCTTCTATCGCTTTTTCCGCTTTGCTTTCTTGGAAAACGCCGAGGATCGCATTGATGAGGACAACTGCCATGATGATGACAACGTCAGCGGGGAACTCCCAATGATTAAGAGAAATACCGTTGTAGATTTCCACACCTGCGGAAATGATAGCGGCAACGATGAGGATGATGGTCATCGGTTCTGCGAGCTGTTTGAGGAATCTGTGGAAAAGGGATTCTTTTTTGCCTTCGGCAAGCTTGTTTTTGCCGTTTTGTTCAAGACGTTTTGCAGCTTCTGCGCCCGAAAGACCATTTTCGCTCGAAGAAAGCTCGGAAAGTACGTCTTTTGACTTTTTCAAGTACTCTTTCATGTGAACTCCTTATAAAGATTATTTTTGTGGGAATATGACAGCTTTTTGTTCCAAGTTTATGTATTTGCCGTAAAAAACATACTTAGGACAACAAAAAAAGACCTATCTGCCCATAGCAGATAAGTCTCATCGTTTCAAATAAAGCCATAGGATGGAATCTTCCAACCCCTGTGTTGTTGACTTTATTACGACAAAGCGTCGATTACTCCCTTATTCGTATCTATTCTAACATCCAAAATCTCTTTTGTCAAGAGGGTTTGGAAAAGTTTTCTGTTTATTTATGATGCAAAACCCACCATTTTGTAAAAATGGTGGGTTTGTCTTATTCGGTAACGGTCAATTCAATTTCTTCGGCATAAAAATAATGTTCACCGTCTATGCTGAAAGAACAACATGCTCTTAAAATATAATTGCCTGTTTCTTGGATACGAGCGTTATAAGTTTTGGTAATGATTTCGTTTTTTGATAAGGCTGTTGTAAGTAAAGACGCTCCGACAATATCCTGTGGCTTCTCGCTTTCAGGATAGATATACATGGAAATCAATGGCATTGCGTGTTCCAACTTATATTGATTCCTCGTCAAATTTTCAAATTTTGCGGTGTATGTTATCGTATCACCAACAGAAAGCTCCGTTTGTGGGTCAATAATTTTAAACCGAAAGTTTTCTGTTAGTGTAGCTTGTTTAACCGTCGAAAAAGTGGTTGTATCTGTCTTTGGATTTTGTTTTTGATTCTGGCTTGTGCAGGAGGTTAAAAAGCAGAGTAAAGCCAGTATAACCCATATATATTTTTTATTCATATATGATTACCTCGATATTTTATACATTGTAAATTTTTATACAATGAGACAAGTGTTTAACCTAAACGCATAATTGATATCTTTATTTTTTCTTCGTTTTGTTCGAAGGAGCTTTGTTTGTTTGCTTTTTTAACGGCATTTTTTTCAGAAAAGCACGAAGCTTTTCCTTCAGCGGCTTCTTTTCTTTTTCGGGCTTTTTGCAGTAAGCTCTGCCCAATTCACTCATATAATTCACGGTTTCAAGAGGCAATGATTTTTTTGCGAGACGCATTTCCACCTGTTCCTTGACGAGTGTATAGAGAACGGAGAAAAGCGGAACGCCGATAAACATGCCGACAAATCCGAAAAGACCGGACATCAGAGTGATGGAAACGATGACCCAAACGGGATCGAGACCCGTCGAGGCGCTGTGTATACGAGGTGCGATGATATTGCCGTCGATCTGCTGCAAAACGAGAACCATGATAGCAAAATAAACGGCATAGATCGGGTTTGCAACGAAAAGAATGAGCGCGCTTGGGATTGCACCGATGAAAGGACCGAAAAAGGGAATGACGTTGGTAGCGGCGATGATGACGCTGATCAGCGGTGCATACGGCATACCGAGTATCGTCATTAGGATGAAACAGATAATGCCGACAAGGATCGAGTCAAGGATGGCACCCGTAAAATACTTGCCGAAGGTATTGTCTGTAAGAGAAACGATGCGTAAAATATTCTGATAGGTATTTTCCTTGAATATCGCGCGCAGGATCTTTTTGATCTGTGCCAAAAGATGCTCCTTGGCAAGCAGAAAATAGATTGCGAAGACAAAGCCGAGGATGATATCGAGCGCACCGATGGCAACCGATTGGATCATGGTCGTGAGCATCGGAAGATATTGCTTCAAAAGGTCATAAGAATTATCGATGAATTCGTTGACCGTTGTGAGCAGCGATTCGATCGCAGTTGCGATGGCGCCGCCGCTTGATGCAATGGAATGCGCAAGGTCTTCGACCGCTTGAAGATAGGATGGAAATTTATCGCCAAGATCTTTGATGCTGGCGGTGAGCTGCGGTAGTAGCATCCAAACGAACAAAGAAATCAAGATGAGAAAAGAAATAAAGGTCATCGCAACGGAAAGCAATCGTCTTGCTGTGCGAGAAAGAGACTCGGAGAATTTTTTTCTGGAGCGGAAAACCTTTTCTTCAAAAAACTTTGTGAGAGGATTTAAGATGTAAGCGATCAGTGCGCCGTACATGATGGGCGAAATAATGTCAAGGACCTTGGAGAGGAAGCTCATGGTCTCATCAAAATTGATCAAGAAAAAGATGAAACCAATGACGACCAACATCACGATCAATGCATATATGGCGATGGTAAAATATTTGCGGTTTTGTTCAGGCTTCAACGATAAGCCTCCTTAATAAACAAATTATTACTTATCATAGTAACATAAATTTTTTATAAATTCAACAGATATTCTCGAATTTGAAAAAAGTTTACAAAAAGAATGCTCGAAAAGGAAGACGGACAGAGGCTTTCTGTCCGTCAAAGTGGGCATTTTATGCTTGTTTTTCTGCTTTTTTGCGAGCTTTTTCTGCCTTTTTTGCTTCCTTGGCTTTGGTTTTCTCGCTCTTGAAGCGCTCAGAAAGCCCTTCAAAGGGATAGTCTACGTGAACATCTTCATCCTTGGGCGGCTCCTCAAGAAGATGAGGATTTTTCAAATATTGTGTGATCTTGGCGAAAGCTTGCGCATATTTATGACCGTCTGCAAGGCGCTCGTCCATGACGATGCCAAAGGGGATTTCTTTTTCAAGATAGAGTTCTCCTCTTTTCTGCTTAGGCGTATCGATGTTGTTGCCCATGGCAATAACCATACCCATCGTTCCGAAATCATAAACGTGGTGGAAGATATGATTGGTGCGGATGCTGGCAAGATTTGTGAAAACAAGGCTTCCGTGGAAGGGGCTGAGATCGGTGATCGCCTTGGGAAGCAAGCCGTGCTTATCCAGAAAACGGAACGTACCAAGCACGAAACGCATCAGCGGTCCGCAGCTAACGAGTATTTTGAAAAGCTTATCGACTTTAGTGTTGCTTGAGGATTTATTGTTTTCTGCAATAAAAGCTTCGATCTTGTCGTTGACATCGTAGATGGTATCGTAAAGATCGAATTTCATTTTGCTCATGGAGGGGTTATTGTCTGCGGGACGAAGAACGACCATGGCAATTTTTAACTCATTATGCGCATAGATCTTGCTATTGACCACAAAGCGGTTAAGTTCGGGAAATTCGGCGATCGTTCGAACGATTGCGGCAATGACGACAGCCAAATGGCTTGTTCGGAAGCCGTTTTTACGACAATCCAAAACATAATCATGCACATTCTCGTAAGGAACGGTTACGGTGATGGCGTTTTGCGCATCGCTTCGTGCGCGCATAAAATAGGGGGCAAGGGTATGCATGGGGTCAACATTTTTGACTCTTTTTCCGTCTGCTCTCATAAAGGGCCCTTTCTTGAGAAAAAATTCTCGCATATAGAATACCTTTATATTATACGATAAATTCGGTTGATTTGTCAACAAGATTTCAAAAAACTTGATTAAAATTTGTTAAAGATCCTATGTTTTGAAAGTCTTTTTGAAAAGAGATTTGCCAAAAAACAGGAGAGGATATCCTTCAGCAGATATGGTGCTGAAGAAAAAAGAAAAGAAGCCAATATGTCGTTTCCCGACTGAAATGCGAAGCAGATCATACCAAGAATGTGGCAGAGAATGACACCTGTTATGGAGAAGATCGTGGCAAAAAGCGTATTTTTTGCCGAAATACCGCAAAAAAATGCAAGCGGTAAAAATCCGATCAGAAAACCGCCTGTCGGACCAAGCAGAATACCGAGAGAGCCTTGAAAGCCTGCGAAAACGGGTATGCCGACTGCGCCGAGCGCAAGATAGAGCAAGACCGATATCAAGCCGCGATATGCGCCGAGCAGAAAACCCGCTAAACATACGGCAAAGGTCTGCAAGGTCAGCGGTACGGTGAAAAAGGGAAGAGCAAGCTGGGCAGAAACGGCGATAAGCGCCGTCATGAGGGCTGTTTGTGTCAGGCTTAGGGTGGGTTGTTTTTTCATCGTTTGTTTTCCATTTTTTTCTTCATTATATCATAGAATCAAATAATTTGCAAGATAAAAGAAAAAAACAAGCGTTCATGCTTGGCTTTTTAGGATATTATGAAAACCATACGTGATACATTTCTTCCAAAACAGGTTTTGAAAGTTTAACCTTGCTGTCGGGCAAAACGGCATCTACACCACAATGCGGGCAAATCGCAGTTTCGCCGTTTTTGTCATGTAGCCATTCGGTAATCTGTGTTTTATCAAAAATGTTCAAACAGAAAAAGCATCCGCAATGCCGGGAGTCTTCAATATCTTTTCTGTTTGCAAGAGAAAACGTATGAAAATATTGGCATTTTTCGTCTTTGGTTAAAACAGGAAATCCGTCTTTTTTCCAACGATAGTCGGGATTTACCGTCAAATACATCTGATAACGCGTTTTATAGTCTGCAAGGGTAAGCCCGTTTACACCGACAAGAAAATCAAAATTACTTTCATTTTCCCATCCGCAAAAGGGACAAATATCATAATCGTTTTTTTCTGCAAACGTGTGCTTGCCACATACAGGGCAGACGATGGTATCGTTCATAAATGTATAGCCTTTCTTTGTGCTGTAATACCACAGATATATTTGCTTCGTAAGCATGATATCATGTCGGACACCCGTTCCGAAAGGAACGGATTTTTCTGGCTGTTACGAACCATTGTGATGCCGACATTAAATATTCAGTATATAATGAGCATTTACGTTTTCACACATAGCAGAAAACGTAAAATATTCAATATTACCGTGTTTACTTTCCATTCCGGGATGGTAATGCCCTTGGTATACCGCCTTTACTTTCCCACTTTCCTGTAACATACCGTTTATTTCTATAGAGTTATGTAGACAGTGGTCTTCTCGTATATCAGGGTCCATATTCTGATGGACAAAAACATAAACATCATCAGTCGTTTCATCAATTTGCTTTTTTAGATCTTCGATATGCGGATAAAAGGTATCTGTCCAATCGGTATCTCCGGGCAAATAGTGTTTTCCGTTTTTAAAATAACAAGCATCCAGAAACAGTAACGTTTTACCTTCTGCTTTCACGTTTTTAGGCTTGCAATCGCCTAAAATCTCATAAAATTCGGTTTCAGTAAAAGCAAACGCATCGTGATTTCCCATTAAGCAAATCGTTTTGATCGCACTTTTCCGGATGATCTTTGCAACCTCTTTGAGATTTGCCACCTCTGTTTCGTGAGAAGCTTCTTTGTCGATTAAATCGCCTAAGCAAATTACCAGATCGCATTTTTCGGATTCAAAAAAAGCATACGCCTGCTTGATTTTTTCCAAGGATTTGCTGTTGTAACGTTTTCCGCAGGTAATTTTCTGAGAGGAGTAATGGGAATCTGTAAAAATACCGATTTTCATAAAAAACACCGCCTTTGTTTAATTATAGCATAAAACAACAAATCAAACAAGATATATCATACTTTCGGTTGTTCGAATCCATCTTGACCTAATTACTTCTTACTTCCAAAAATCCGAGTGTTAAAGAGAAAAGTGAAGAGTGAAAAGGAAATAGTGAAAAAGTAAAAGTCCCCGTACTACTGTACGAGGACTTCTGGTGGGAGCGGGTGGATTCGGACCACCGAAGTCACAGACAACAGATTTACAGTCTGCCCCCTTTGGCCACTCGGGAACGCTCCCATATGGAGCTGGTGATCGGAGTCGAACCAACAACCTGCTGATTACAAATCAGCTGCTCTGCCATTGAGCCACACCAGCATCGTTTTTCTTGTCGCTCGGGGGTTGCCCTTGCGACGGATTAGAGTATATCATAAATAAAACGATTTGTCAATAGTTTTTTGAAAATATTTTTGAAAATTATGAAAATAAAATATTTCAATAAATTTCGAAAAACATCTTGACAAATGGACTGTTTTGTGATATCATAATTCTCGCGTTATGACGGATGCGCCGAAAGCGCTCATGGGCCTTTAGCTCAGTTGGTTAGAGCAACCGGCTCATAACCGGTCGGTCCAGGGTTCGAGTCCCTGAGGGCCCACCATTTTCCGTTCAAATTGAATATAGGGGTATAGTTCAGCTGGTAGAGCAGCGGTCTCCAAAACCGTTTGTCGTGGGTTCGAATCCTACTGCCCCTGCCAAGAAAAAAGCCTTTCGCTTACGCGAATGGCTTTTTTCAGTGAAATTCGTTCCTTACGGAACGAGTGAAATACGCTGACGCGTGTGAAATTGCCTGCGGCAGTGAAATACGCTGACGCGTGTGAAATTGCCTGCGGCAGTGAAATACGCCTGCGGCGTGTGAAGAACGAATTTTATTTCACATCGACCAAAGCCGTAGGCGGCGGGAGATATTTCACAATTTCCGCAAGAAAATTATTTCACATTCGCCGTAAGGCGAATATTTCACTTGAATAAATAAAGAATTTGTGATATAATGGAGCAAAGAAAGGCGGTGTTACTATGGCAGATTCAAAGCTTCGAGATCTATCAACAGATTTTGCGGTTAAAGTCATTAAAATGTGCGACGGCGTAAAAGGACACTATTCTCTTGTCAATCAGTTGGAACGTTCCTCTACTTCGATAGGTGCAAATATCCACGAAGCGAATTATGCTCACAGTAAAGCTGACTTTGTTGCCAAGTTTCAAATTGCATTAAAAGAATGCTATGAGACTGAATATTGGCTTGAATTGTTTGTCAAATCCGAATTGCTCGACCGTGAGCTTGCAAAAGATTTGTATAATCAATGCGGAACGATCCGCAGAATGTTGATTGCCTCGATCAATACGGCGAAGGAGAGCGAAAAATGAAAGAAATGGATATTTTAGGAGTCAATCGTTTTGAAACATATTCAAAGACACGCATTGGCTGTCGCGGAATTGTCATACAAGATGGGAAATTGCTTGTTTCAAGAGAGGAAATCAGCGATTATTGGATGCTTCCGGGCGGTGGCTTGGAAAACGGGGAAACATTGTCGGAGTGCTGTGCCAGAGAGGTTTTGGAAGAAACCGGCTATTTGGTGGAACCGATTGAAGAATTTCTTGTATTGAATGAGTATTATGAAGAATACCGATATATTAGCCACTTTTTTATATGTAAGGTGGTAGGAAAGGGTGAACAAAAACTCACGCCGGTAGAAAAAATGCGTGGTTTAGTTCCCAAATGGGTTGATATTCAATTCTTTATAGATGTTGTTTCCAAGCACCAAGAATATGCTGCTACAAATGAAGAAAAAAGAGGGGCATATCTACGGGAATATACAGCAATTACAGAGTATTTGAATGAACATCAAACATAAAATACATAGATCCGTTTACAAGCATGGCGTTGCACCCGAAGCGAAGATTTCGAAAGATATCTTCGCTTTTCTAATTTGGATTGTTTTATCCTGCCTTTTTCTGTCATAAGAAAACCATCTTGACGAAGAAAGTATTTTTTGGTATAATATGCTTAAAAAGACATTTTCAAAAATCGAAAAGGATGGTTAAGTTATGAGTATCTCAGAAAAAAATCTAAAAAATCCTATTAATGATGGTTGGTATGCTGATCCGGAGGCTCGCATTTATGAAGGAATGTATGTTATTTATGCCACTCGTTCTTTGCCTTTTGATGAGCAAAAGAATCAAGTTTGCTTTACTTCTACTGACTTGGTTCATTGGGAAAAGCATGAAGATATCATTGATATGAGTGGGTTTCCTTGGGCTACCCGAGCTATTTGGGCTCCTACTGTCATTGATAAGAACGGAAAATATTATTATGTTTTTGCTTCGGGCGATATTCACAGTGAGGAAACAAAGGGCGGTTTGGAGATCGCTGTCTCAGACTCTCCCGTCGGTCCTTTTCGCGCTTTGATGGATGCCCCGCTTGTTAACGGTTTTCATCATGGCGCACAGCCCATTGACGCGCACCTTTTCAAGGATGATGACGGCACGATCTATCTTTTGTACGGTGGTTGGGGACACTGCAATATCGCAATCATGAACGAGGAAATGAATGGATTTATTCCTTTTTCGGATGGAGAGATATTTAAGGAGATCACACCGCCCGACTACGTGGAAGGTCCATGTGTCTTCAAGCGTGGCGAGGAGTATTATTTTATGTGGTCTGCTGGCAATTGGAGTCACGGAACTTATCATGTTAACGTCGCTCGCGCAAAGTCGCTTTTGGGTGATTTTAGCAATTACAGAACCATTCTCCAAACAGGGGACTGTGAGTTTGCTAACGGCCCCGGGCATAACGGTTATTTCTATCTTGCTGAGCAGGACAGATATCTGATGGTTTATCACCGTCATCACAACAATGTCCGCGCCGGTAATGCTCGATTTATATGCATAGACGATATGCCTTTAGATGAGAACGGCGATATTTTGCCGATCAAGATGACTCAGGATTGGAAGATGAAACTTTAACATGGTTCTCTCTCTGATAGAGAGCTAGGGTGTAACATGTTGTAAAGGCGTGCCATGAAAAAAGCCATTCGCAATAGCGAATGGCTTTTTTCAATGAAGCGTGCCTTCGGCGCACGGAAAATTTACCGTGCGCTTCGCTTTGCGGCGGTGCACCGCTTCATGCGAGCGTAAGCGAGTTCTTCATATCATCGCAAGGAGATGCTTCATTCCGTTGTCGGTGTGATTTGAGACAGAACGGTTGCAATATTCACGGATTTGTGGTATAATGGAAAAAATGCTGATTACAAAGCTTCATTTGCAAGTATGAAAAAATCAAAAAATTTCGATAGCATGCAAAGAAAAGCTTTATAAAAAGGTAGGTCAAACCATGTCAAAAAAGAAGAAAACTCGCAGAAAACCGCAAACTCCTCCGCTGTCATTTTTAGATCGATGTATATACGGCATCGGATTTCTTTTGGTTATCGTCATCTTTGTTTTCGTTTTTTGGTTTTATGTTGCTTTTCCGCATCGTTTTGCTTTACAGGATAGTTTTGTGATAGCAGTTGATGAACGGCTGACTACTTTATGGTTCTTTCCGTTTTGTTTTTATTTGGGGATATCTTTGCTGGTGATCGTTTCTGTTCCATATACGATGAAAAAGCCGATTTTCGGCAATCCCGAGATTACATATGGTCCTCCGCATTGGGAAAGCGTCTATCCCTTGTTTGGTAAACAAAAGAACAGACGGAAGCCCTCGCCAAAAGAGAAAAAAGGAACTTCCGTTTTATTTTTCGGTTGGCTTATTATCTTTTTCGTTTTCTTTTTCTTGTCGTTTTTCAGCCTTTTCGGACGAAATACCTTGATGCAAAATGGCGATATCACCGTATATAATGTATTCAACCAAGAAAAACGCAACTATTCTGTCATGGATATTTCAATGCTTGAAATCCAAACCGGCTCTTATAGTACCGGTAGAGGTTTCACAGAACATTGGCGAACCAAATACGAATATACGATGACGGATGGACGCTCTTATGAATTTGTGGATGATTGCTTCCGTTCCGACCAAGATGCTCTTGAAAATATGATAAAAATGAAAACGCTTGTCGATCGTCGAAAGATTATCATCAAAGGTGCGGAAAATCTCGATAAAGTCATCGATGACAACCATTACACCCCAGAGGAACTTGAGCTTTTATACGAGCTTTTTGAAGTTATATCTGAATAGAAAAAACGCAGATAATCGTGTGATTATCTGCGTTTTTTTATTAACCCTTAAATTGGCTATGATAAAGCTCGGCGTAGAAGCCGCCTTTTTTGAGAAGTGCTTTGTGTGTACCGCTTTCGATGATCTGTCCGTCTTTCATGACGAGAATGGTGTCCGCTTCGCGGATGGTGGAAAGACGGTGAGCAACGATGAAGCTCGTTCTGCCTTTCATCATGGTTGCGAATGCGTGCTGGATCTTCATTTCCGTACGGGTATCGATAGAGGATGTTGCTTCGTCGAGGATCAGCATCGGCGGAAGCGCCAGCATGACGCGCGTGATGCAGAGAAGCTGCTTTTGACCTTGAGAAAGTCCGCTGTCCTCGCTGATCTTCGTGTCGTAGCCGTTCGGCAAACGCTTGATGAAGCTATGCGCGTGAGAAGCCTTTGCCGCCGCGATGATCTCTTCGTCCGTGGCATCGGGCTTACCCATGATGATGTTTTCGCGTACCGTTGCGGTCTTGATCCACGTTTCCTGCAAGACCATGCCGAAGCTTTTGCGCAGGCTATTTCTCGTGATATCGCGGATATCGGTGCCGTCAACGGCGATTTCACCGCCATTTACGTCATAGAAACGCATGAGAAGACCGATAAAGGTCGTCTTACCGCATCCCGTCGGACCGACGATGGCGATGCGTTTTCCGCTTTCCACAGAGAGCGAAAAATCACGGATGAGCGGCTTTTCGGGATCATAGGAGAACGCGATATCCTTGATCTCGATATTGCCCTTTGCTTCGTCCAAAACAAGTGCATTTTCCTTGTCGGGGGTCTGCGGCTTTGCTTCGATAAGCTCGAAAAGACGGATCGCACAGGCGAGCGAGTTCTGGAACTCGGTCGCAACGCCCGAAATCTCATTGAAGGGCTTGGTATATTGGTTGGCGTAGCTAAGGAAGATCGAAAGACTACCGACGGTGAACGCCGTGGGATTGGCAATGACAGAAAGCGCGCCAATGAGAGCCACGCCTGCGTAAACGATGCTGTTGACGACACGGGTCGTCGGATTGACAAGGGAAGAGAAGAATACCGCGCGGAGCGAGCATTTTTCCATTTGACGGTTCATATCCTCAAAGCTTTGCATGGCTTCTTTTTCATGACCGTAAGCACGAACGACCTTTTCGTTACCGATGATCTCGTTGATATAGCCCGTCTGCGTACCGCGAATCTCCGCCTGCGCCTTGAAAAGCGAATGGGTACGGCTTGCGATAAAGCTTGCCGCAAACAGGGAAAGCGGTGTTGCAAGGACGACGAAAAGTGCGATCTTCCAGTTGATGACGAACATAAAGCCGAGTGTGCCGAGAATGGTGAGGACGCCTGTGAAAAGCTGAGAGAAGCCCATGAGAAGTCCGTCGGAAAACTGGTCGGCGTCGGTGATGATACGGCTGACGATGTCGCCGTGGGCATGGGTATCGCTATACGAAACGGGGAGCGATTGGAGCTTCCCGAATGCATCGTTGCGGATATCCTGCACGACACCGTAGGTGATCTTGTTATTGATGATGCCCTGCATCCACTGCGCGAGCGCCGCGATGATAGATGCGATGGCGATGCGAATGAGCATGGGGGTGATCTTATCAAACGCGACCTTGCCGGGCTCGATGATATAATCGATGGCGTCGCCGATGACGATGGGAACGTAAAGCGTCAGGATCACGGAGATCGCCGCGCAGAGAAGCGAAAGGAAAAGGAGTGCCTTATGATGGCGAACGTAAGATAAGACCTTTTTGAGAGAGGAAAGCGTTTTCTTGTTTTTCATGCTTCCACCTCCTCTTTGGGGAATTGAGAATAATAGATTTCGCTGTAGATCTCACAGGTATCGAGAAGCTTTGTATGACTACCGATACCGACGATCTTACCGTCGTCAAGAACGATGATCTTGTCTGCATGGGTGATGGATGCCGCACGCTGAGAAACGATGAAAACGGTGTGTTCGCCTTCCATTTCACGGACGGCAGCGCGAAGCTTCGCGTCGGTTGCATAGTCAAGTGCGGAGGTGCTGTCATCAAAGATGATGATATCGGGGTCAGTAACGAGCGTACGCGCCATACCAAGACGCTGACGCTGACCGCCCGAAAGATTCTTACCGCCTTGCTCGATGACGTGGTCAAGACCGCCATCCTTGCCCTCTACAATATCACGCGCCTGCGCGATATCGATGGCGCGCCAAAGCTCTTCGTCTGTCGCGTCGGGCTTGCCCCAGAGGAGATTTTCACGAATCGTACCCTTGAAAAGAACTGCCTTTTGCATGACGACACCGACTTTTTTACGGAGATCGTCCTCGGAATATGCGCGGATATCCACGCCATCGAGACGGATCTCACCCTTTGTTGCATCGTAAAAACGAGGGATCAGATGCACGAGCGAGGTCTTACCCGAGCCCGTGCCGCCGATGATGCCGATGGTCTCGCCTTTGTCAACAGTGAAATCCAAATCCGAGAGGGATTCATCGGATGCGCCTGCGTATGTAAAAGATACGTTTTTGAACGTAACGGCGTGATGATCTTTTTTTGCGGTGTCGGTCGAGCTTTCATGACCTTTTCCGCCGTTTTCGAGCATCTGCTGGATACGACCGCCAGAGGCTGCCGCCTTTGTCATCGTGATGATGAGGTTTGCGAGCTTGACGAGCTCAACGAGGATCTGGGACATATAGTTATAAAGCGCGATGACCGCACCCTGTGTCAGAATCCCCGTTTCGACCTGCATCGCGCCGACTTGAATGAGCGCGATGATGGCGATATTGACGATGAGATAGGTGATGGGATTCATGAGCGCGGAGATCTTACCCGCGACCTTTTGCGCGACGTTGAGCGCAGAGGTTGCACCTTCAAAGTTTTCGATTTCGGTCTCTTCGTTGGCAAATGCACGAATCACACGTGTGCCTGCAAGATTTTCTCTCGTGATGCCGAGAACCTTATCGAGTGCGCCCTGTACCTTCTTGTAAAGCGGAATACTGCCGAGCATAATGCCGAAAACCACGATACAAAGAAGCGGAATGGCAACGGCAAAGACCAGTGCGGCTTTCACATCGATGGTGAACGCCATGATCATCGAACCAAAGACGATGACGGGCGAGCGGGAAAACAGACGGAGCGTGAGATTCACACCCGATTGTACTTGTGTAACGTCGTTTGTCATGCGCGTGATCATCGTGGACGTACCGAGACGGTCGATTTCCGTAAAGGAAAGCGTTTGTGCATGACCAAAGAGCGCGGAGCGGATATTTGCGGAAAAACCGACGGCGGCGCGTGCGGCGAAATACTGCGCGCAAAGCGTACAGGAAAAGCCGACGAGTCCGAGAAGCACCATGAGTCCTACCATTTTGACGATGTAGGGCTTGTCCGAATTTGCGATGCCCACGTCGATGATGCTTTTGACAACGAGGGGGATCATGAGTTCAAAAAGGGCTTCGAGTATCTTGAAAAACGGCGCCGAAATGGCAGGGAATCGATAGCCTTTCATGAGTCTTAAAAGCTTGATCAAAAGAAAAACCTCCAAATCCAAAATTCGTATCATGATTTCGTTCGCTTTGCGAACACCTTCACATTTCGCTTGAAATGGCGAAATATATCACACGCCGAAGGCGTATATCACATTGCGAAAGCGATATATCACATTTCATCTGTGATGAAATATATCACTGCAAAATCAGTCGTGTTTACGACTGATTTTGTTATAGGGGCACGCTCTCATGCAAAGCCCACAAACCGCTCCTCTGCCGATGTCCTTATATGTTTTCATATGCTCGGAACAGCGTTTGGCATCGAGGATCGTCGCGCGCGGCGCACCGTATTCGTAGAGCTTACCCGTGATAGCCCCTGCGGGACAGGCGTTTTTACAAATTTCGCAGGAACCGCATTTCGGCTCTTGTACGGGCTTTTC
The DNA here is from genome assembly GCA_045124015.1 of Eubacteriales bacterium. Classification (GTDB taxonomy): domain Bacteria; phylum Bacillota; class Clostridia; order Oscillospirales; family CAG-272; genus QALR01. The sequence continues at coordinate 27,750 of JBGVLA010000175.1, forward strand.
CGCTACGAGCGGCATATCTGTGAGAATCGTGGCAAGGCGAACCTTAGAGCCAAATTCGGGCGTGATAAAAAGCGCATTTTTGCCGATGAAGCCAAGCCCTGCAAGAACAGCCGCGGTCTTATGAGAAAAGACACCGCGATAGGCTTCTTTATCCGTGGGCGTGCTTTGTGAGGCGGCGACGGGAAGCGCGGCGTAGCCTTTCAATTCGATGAAGTCTACCGCATCGAGCGCAAGCAGATCGAGCTTGGTGTTTGTCGTGCGGTAATGATGAAAATACATGATGGACGGGCGGCCGTTTATCGTTTCCACAATGGTGTCGGAAAGACGGCGAACGATGGTAACGGCGTACCGCAAATGCGGAAATTCGGGTGGGGCTTTCTCTCCGAGATCGGAAAAACCGACGAGAGACGCGCCCTTTTCGCTTAAAAGCGCGTGAAGTTCTGTTTCAAACATGATATCCTCCGTTTGAGATTCAATTATATACAGTATAACATAATCAAAAAAGGATAGCAAGGGGAGAACTTTATTTGCGCAGAAATATTTTGAAAAAGCGAAAGATTAAACTTTGATTAAGTCAGCAGAAAAAACTTGTAAAATGCGGAATTTTATGGTAAAATGATAACAGACAAAGTACGGAGGTGATAACCGAATGAAAAATTTCTATTTGAAACATAAATCCATCATGGATATCCTTTTGACCTATCTTGCGCTCTGCGCTATCGCCGCGCTTGGCCTGCTCGTTTGGGTCTTGACCGAGGGCGCGGAGGTTTTGGGCTTTTTCTTGATCGGATCGATTTTCGGACTCATTCAGCTTCCGTTTTGCTTCAAGCCGAAAAAGGTTTTCGTAAAGCTTATTCCCGTATATCTGATCTTTGCGGTCTTGATTTTTGCTTGGCTCAATTATTTGGATGGCGGACTTGGCGGTGAGCTTGCCGCGCTTATTTTGGCGATCGGTGCGCTGATCCTTGCTATTGGGTGCGTCGTTGCATGGCTGACCTTTGCCATCGTTCGAATTCGAGAGAGAAGATCGGAAAAACTCGAAAAATAACATCAAGGGAGGCGTTTGTCTCCCTTTGTTTCTGTTCTCCCACTTGACACTCCTATTATAAATTGATATAATAAATATGTTATGCTATCAATTTTAAGAAAATAAAGAGGTTATATATGAAACATATTTTTGTCATCAACCCCGCGGCAGGTAAGGGAAAAAAGCTTCCGGCAATGCTCTCTGCCATTACCTATGCTTGCGAAGAGCTCGAAGCAGATTATGAGATCTATCACACACGCACCGTCGGCGACGGCATTCGCTTCGTTTCCGAAACCTGCAAAAAATATCCCGATATGATGAAGCGTTTTTATGCCTGCGGCGGCGACGGCACACTTTTTGAAGTGCTCAACGGCGCTGTCGGCTATGAAAACACCGAGATCAGCGTGATTCCGCTCGGCACGGGCAATGACTTTACAAAAGCCTTTACGAATCCAGAATATTTTAAGGATATCAAGCGTCAGATCCTCGGAAGAGCAGAGCGCATTGACCTTATGAAATATAACAATCGTTACAGCATCAACGTGATCAATATTGGTTTTGACTGCGACGTGGTACAGCGCGTAGCCGAAATCAAGCGCAGTGCGCTCGTTCCTTCGAAAATGGCGTATGGCATGGCGATCGCTGACGTTTTCACAAAGCCGTTCGGCAAAAATTTTAAGGTCCTCATCGATGACAGAGAGCTTGTTGAACGAGAATTCATGCTTTGTGCCATTGCCAACTCTCATTTTTATGGAGACGGCTATCACGTTGCACCAAGCGCATATCTCAATGATGGCAAAATGGATCTTTGTCTTGTTGACCGTGTTTCTCGCAAGGAATTTATCAAGGTCATTCCGAAATATAAGTCCGGTCAGCATATAGATGCAGAGGATAATAGCCTCTATCCGTTCTTGCGTTATCAGAAATGTCAAAAGGTCGTGATCGAATCCAAAAATGCTATCGGTCTTTGTGCGGATGGCGAAATCTCTCCGTTTAAGTCGATCGAGATCACCTGTGAACCGAAGGCGATCGCGTTTTCGATCCCGAAGGGCTCCGTTTGCATCGCGCTCATGAAGGAAGAAGCGGTAAACGTATAAATTTTTTGAAGAATTTTCATTTTAGTGAGACTTTCTACGAAAAAATCCGACTATATTGTTGAAGACTCCAAATGAAAAAATGAAAGGATATTGCAAACTTTTATGAAATGGAAAACAAGGCTTTTGCCGATATTCTCCTTTGACCGTATCGTGCGCCGTGCCGTGGCATCATGGTTTTTTATGGCACTTGTTGTGCTTCTTGTGCGAAACGGTGATTTTTCCTCCACGGCTTTTTTGAAGGATTTGAGTTGGGATCTGCCCATTTGTGTATTTCTTGGCTTTTTTCTTTTGATTTCTGCGCTTGCGGCAGTGCTTCCGACAAAACGAACCGATGGCTTTGCCATGCTTTTGGGACTTGTCGTGGTTTCTTCCGCTTGGCTTTCGAGACTTGCGATGACGGCAGAAGAGAAATGGCTTTTCTGTTTTGTGCTTGTCGGCGTTTTTGCACTTGTTTTGTGGGATTTTGTTTCGCAAAATGAGGATATTCTCTCGGCGATTCATTTGCCGAATCGTGTTTCCCCCTGGGCAGCCGTGCTTTGCGGTGTGATCTGCTGTGTTGTGATTGCGGTAACGACCTGTCTAAGGTACATCAATTTTGCAACACCGACCTATGATTTCGGTATTTTTATTCAAATGTTCCATAATATGGCGGAAAGCTTCGAGCCTATCACGACCTGTGAACGCGATAAGGTGCTTTCCCATTTTGCGGTACATCTTTCCCCCATTTACTATGTGCTTTTGCCGTTCTATTGGTTGTTTCCCTCGCCCTTGACGCTTCAGATCGGGCAGGCTGTCATCGTGGCAAGCGGTATCATTCCGTTCTATCTGTTGATGAAAAAATACGGATTTTCCGCAAAGGCGCGCGTTGCGTTTTCCGTGCTTTATATGCTCATTCCTGCCATCAGCAAGGGATGCTTCTTTGATCTGCATGAAAATTGCTTCCTTTTTCCGCTCTTGCTTTGGATATTCTGGGCATATGAATCGGAAAAGATTCCGCTTTTGGCGCTTTTTACTGCGCTTTGCTGTCTTGTCAAAGAAGATTCTGCCGTATACGTTACGATCTTTGCCCTTTATTGCCTCATTTCGGGCGCGACCAAAAAGAGAAAGCTTATGGGTGCAGGTATGGCGCTCTACGCCGTTTTGTATTTTCTCTTTGCTGTGTGGTATATCGATACGTTTGGCGAAGGCATCATGAGTGGGCGATATGATAACGTAAGTTCGGATGGCTCTCTTGTCGGGGTGATCTTCACGGCGTTTGCGAATCCCGGCTTCTTCTTCCAAGAGATCTTGACGCGCGGTTGGGAATCGGTCAAGTATATTTTGGCGCTTCTCGTGCCGCTCGGCTTTTTGCCGATGGCAACGGGAAAGCTTTCTCGCTGGTTGCTGCTGATCCCGATGCTTTTGAATCTTCTTACAGAGTATCCTTATCAGCTTGAGTTGCTTTATCAGTATCATTTCGGTATTTCTGCCTTTTTGCTTTTGCTTGCGATCATGAATTTGCGAGATCTTCGCGGTAAGCTTCGCGTGTATATGATCTTGGTTCCGCTTGCGGCATCCTTTGTTTTTTATTCTTATCTGATCATTCCCGAAATGGGCGGACGTATCAAGACCTATCAGGCAAACCGTGAATCCTTTGCGGTTTTGGAGGCAACGCTGGATACGATCCCCGAGGATGCTTCCGTCAACGCTTCCACTTTCATTTTGCCGCATTTGGCGCAGCGATGGGGTGCGTATGATGTCGGATATCATCCCGAGGCAGATACGGATCTTGTCATTTTGGATATCCGCAGTGGTTACGATGAAACCTCGAAGAAGATGGCAAAAGCTTGCGGTCTCGCAGGATATCGACATCTTTTGGAAACGAAACAGATTGCGATCTTTGTGAGCCCCGATTGGACGGGAGACGTCGCCGCGCTGAAAGAAGCGGTAAAAGAGGTTGCACCGATCGTTTATGAGTCGATCACACAGGAGGAACGCTTGGCAAGTATGGCGGAGATCGTTTCCGTTATTCCTGAGGATGCGTCCGTTGTGGCATCGGAATCGTTGCTTGCGCATTTGTCTCCTCGCGAGGAGATATACGACATCGCTTCTCATGCGCGTGCTGATGTGGATTTCGTTGTTTTTGATATTCGCTTCGGACACAGCGATCAGAGCATAGCTCTGCTGTTTGAATGTGTCAACAACGAGTATGACTGTCTGATCGCCGATAGCGATATCATGATCTATGTAAGCCCTCTTTGGAGGGGTGATTTTACGGCTTTAGAGGATGCTTTGACTGAAATGGGGTATTTGAATGAGATCGAAGCTTCCTGAAAAATAACGAGAAAAAGCTCCGTGCTATACACGGAGCTTTTTCTCGTTATTTATTAGTCTAGCAGATCTTTGAGTGTCAAAAGAAGATCGAGAATTTCGAGATAGAGCCAAACGATGGTAATGACGAGCGAAAAGGAAGCATACCATTCGTACGACTGGGGAAGTCTTGCTTCAACGGTTCTTTCGATGTCGTTGAAATCAACGAGAAGAAAGAGAGATGCAAGGATGATATCGACAACGGAGAAGAGAATCGCAAGGAGGGGATTTGTAAGGAAAAGAACCGTTGCGATTCTGGTCGCGGGGATAAAGAAGCAAACGATCAAAAGCAAACTGCCGATGATGGAGGCAAGCAAAACGGTGTAAAGAACTTTTCTGAAATTGCTTGTAACCTTCACGATGCCCGAAAAATAAACAAACATCATCGCAAGCACGATGGCAAGCGTCAGTACGATGGCGAGATAATAGATGCTGCTGTATTCGGGAATCAGAACCCCTGTGAATGCGGTGGCGTATCCCATAGCAAGCGCGCTGAGCGTACCTGTGATGGGTGTCGTTTTTGGGGAAAAGCCGGCAACGATGCCGCAAACGAGCATGAAAACGACGGAGATGCCGTAAATCCCGAAAAGAAGTGTAGAGGATGCGAGGAAAGAATTGGCAAGCGTAAAGGCAAGCGCCGCACCAACGATGACCATCAAAAGGAAATAAAGAGATTTCAGAAAAATACCCTTGTAGGTCGCACAGTCGCCCTCATAAACGCCTTCCATTTTTTTCATCTTGCGAATGATGGGATTTGAAAATATCGATTTTTTAGAACTGAGTTTACTCATATCAAAATCTCCTTTCTGTGTGTTATGATCAAGTATACCACAAGAGAGGGAAGATGTCAAGAAAAAGAAATCTCGCTTTTGTGCAAAAACTATACGAAAAATCTTGCATCATTGAGATATTTGTGATATACTAACTTGTATAATAGGTAAAAAATACAATCCAAAAGAAAAGGACGATTTGATATGAGAAAAGAACTCGATAAATCCTATAATCCGACGGAAATTGAAAAGCCTCTGTATCAGAAATGGTGTGATGCAGGCTATTTCACTCCCACGATTGATAAAAACAAAAAGCCTTTCACCATCGTGATTCCGCCCCCGAACGTAACGGGTCAGCTTCATATGGGACACGCGCTCGACGAAACCTTGCAGGATACCATCATCCGCTTCAAGCGCATGAGCGGTTACTGCACCCTTTGGGTACCCGGCACAGACCATGCCGGTATCGCAACGCAGATCAAGGTAGAAGAAAACCTCAGAAAAGAGCAGGGACTTTCCCGTCATGACCTCGGCCGTGAAAAATTCACCGCTCTCGTTTGGGATTGGAAGTATAAATACGGTCATCGTATCATCGAGCAGCTCAAGGCGCTCGGTTCCTCCTGCGACTGGACACGCGAGCATTTCACCATGGACGAAACCCTCTCCAAGGCGGTTCGTAAAAACTTCGTTGACCTCTATAATAAGGGCCTTATCTACCGCGGCTTCCGTATCAGCAACTTCTGCCCGCATTGCGCGACCGCGCTTTCCGATGCAGAAGTGGAATACAAGGAAAAGGACGGCTCCTTCTGGCATCTCCGTTATCCCGTAAAGGATAGCGACGAATACGTGATCGTTGCCACCACACGTCCCGAGACCATGCTCGGCGATACCGCCGTTGCGGTTCACCCCGAGGACGAAAGATATACGCACCTCGTTGGAAAAACACTCATTCTTCCTCTCGTTGGCAGAGAGATTCCCGTCGTTGCGGACGAATACGTTGAAAAGGATTTCGGTACGGGCTGTGTTAAGATCACACCCTGCCATGACCCGAACGACTTTGAAGTCGGTAAGCGTCATGATCTTGAAATGATTTCCGTTATCGACGAGCACGCAAAAGTCTGCGGCGGTTACAAATATGACGGTATGGACAGATACGAGGCGAGAAAAGCCATCGTTGCTGACCTTGAAGCCGGCGGTTATCTCGTTAAGGTCGAAACATGCAAGCATAACGTTGGTCATTGCCACCGTTGCGGCACAGCGCTCGAGCCTCTTGCGTCCCGTCAGTGGTACGTGAAGATGGAACCCCTTGCAAAAGAAGCGATTCGCGTCGTAGAAGAAGGCGATATCCGCTTTATTCCCGATAGATTCTCTAAGATCTACCTCAACTGGATGTATGGCATCCGCGACTGGTGCATCTCCCGTCAGCTTTGGTGGGGTCATAGAATCCCTGCGTTCTACTGCGACGATTGCGGCGAGATCAGCGTTTCCGAAAACGATATCACCGTATGTCCGAAATGCGGCGGTACCCATATCCATCAGGAAGAGGACGTTCTCGATACATGGTTCTCCTCTGCTTTGTGGCCTTTCTCCACACTCGGCTGGCCCGAAAAGACCGAAGACCTCGACTTCTTCTACCCGACAGCGACCCTCGTTACGGGCTACGATATCATCTCCTTCTGGGTATCCCGTATGATCACGATGGGTATGGAAAACATGAAGGAAAAGCCCTTCTCGAACGTATTCATTCACGGTCTTGTCCGCGATGCAGAGGGACGCAAGATGTCCAAATCCCTCGGCAACGGTATCGACCCGCTTGAAATCATCGATACCTGCGGTGCAGACGCGCTCCGATTCGCGCTTCTCACAGGTAACTCCCCCGGCAACGATATGCGTTTCTCTCCCGAAAAGATCGAAGCGGCGAGAAACTTCACCAACAAGATCTGGAACGCATCTCGTTTCGCTCTTATGAATATTCCCGAAGACCTCGAGGATACCGCGCTTCCCGCGTTGGAAGACCTTCGTCTCGAAGACAAATGGATCCTTTCCAAGTTCAATAAGCTTGCCGCTGAGGTTGCGGAAAATCTCGATAAATACGAGCTTGGTGTTGCCCTTGCAAAGCTTTACGACTTCCTTTGGAACGTCCTTTGCGACTGGTATATCGAAGTTATCAAGCCTCGTCTCTTTACCAAAGAGGGCGCAGACTACGAAAACGCTTGCAGAGTTCTTGCGTACGTTCTCCGCGGCGCGATGGAGCTTCTCCACCCGTTCATGCCCTTTATCACAGAAACCATCTGGCAGGCGCTCCCTCATGACGGCGAAAGCATCGTGATCACAAGCTATCCCGTTCGCAACGAAGCTCTTATTTTTGAAAAAGAAGAAGCATCGATGGAACTTCTCATCACTGCGATCCGTCAGATTCGTAACCGTCGCGCGGAAATGAACGTTCCTCCGTCCAAGAAGGCGAAGATCTATATCGTTTCCTCTGATAAGGATACCTTCAGCCCTGCTGTTTCCGCTTTCTTTGAAAAGCTCGCGGGCGCTTCCTCCGTGGAATATCCCGAAACCTTCCATGATGATAGCTGCATCCAGATCATTTCCGATAAGGCTCTTATCTATATTCCGCTTGCGGAGATCGTAGATTTTGAAAAGGAGATCGCACGTCTCGAAGCAGAAAAGAAGAAGCTTCTTTCCGAAATCGAACGTATTGACAAGAAGCTCGCCAACGCAGGCTTCGTTGCCAAAGCACCTGCCGCTGTCATCGACGGCGAAAAGGCAAAGCGCGCCGCTTATGCGGATAAGCTTGCTTCCGTTGAAGCATCTCTTGCAAAATATCAGGCTTAATTTTTGAAAAAATCTTGATTTTTGTGAAACATTTTCATATTTTTTCCGACTATATAAGTAGAGAACGTCATAAAACTTGACGAAACAGAGAAAACGGTTTATACGAAGCATATAAACCGTTTTCTTTTATCAAAAAAGGGCATTGCCCAAAAAAGGAGGTTTTTCTATGAAAAAAGTTTTTGCATGGATTCTCACGCTTCTCATGGTGATGATGCTTTTCACCTCGTGTAGTGATGGCGGTGTCGCTATGAATGATGCTTCGTATAACAAATCCGAGAGTGGATATACGACAAGCGAATCCACAACGACCGATGACGTTGCAAAGGACGACAACGGTCTTGAACGCAAGATCATCAAAACCTATCGCATTCGCATGGAAACGCTTGAATATGATGTGGCGGCGGCGCTCATTACGTCTGCGGCAGAGCGCTTCGGAGGTTATGTTTCCGAAGCAACGCAGGAGGGCGTCAGTGCAAGTGCTTCCTCTTACGGCACAAGAAGCGCAAGCTTCGTCATCAGAATCCCTGCGGAAAGCGCAGATGCGTATATTGAGCATATTTCGGGGGATTGCAACGTTTTGTCTTCCTCTCTGGTAACGCAGGACGTAACCGATTCGTATTACGGATATCAAGCGCGCCTTGATAGTCTTATCGTGCAGGAAGAACGCCTCACAGCCATGATGGAAAAAGCCCAGACACTTTCTGAGCTTCTTACGTTGGAAGATAAGCTTTCCGATGTCAGAGCGGAGATCAACGGTATCAACAGCTCCTTGCAGCTGATGGATAAATCCGTAACCTATTCGTACGTTTATGTTACGCTCAAAGAGGTCAAGGAATATCAGGAACCCGAGGAGGAAAGCTATTTTTCCCGTCTTGGCGGCTCCTTTGTCGGTGCATTTGAGAGCTTTGTAACGGTTGTCGGTGAAATTTTTATTGCCTTTGTTTGGATGCTTCCGTATCTTTTGATCGCGGCTGTGGTGCTTGTGATCGTGATTGTTTGCAACAAAAAACGCAAGGATAAGAAAAATAAGACCGATATTGAAAAGAAAGATTAAGTTCTATCCTTGAAAAATTGATTTCTCATGCCAAGAATCCCGATGGTGTCATACCATCGGGATTTTTGTGCTTTTTATCGGGCATAAGTACAACTTAACTGCCAAAATCGACCTGTTGAGTAAAAAGGATTGACAAATTTTTGACTTTATGCTACAATGTAGAAAAAAAACAACGAGGAGGTAGCATATGCTCATATCGGCTGCGGAGGGTTTATTTCTAAGCGGAGGAATTGGATATACGGTGCTGGTTCCGCTTTTGCGCGTCTTGGCGACGCTTTTGATGGCGATTTCCACCTATCAGCTTTTGAAAATGCGAGATGATCCTCATAAGGTCAAATGGATGATAGGCATCATCCTCGCGCCTATCCCCATCAGAATCCTTTATGAAATCTATCGAAGATTTATCTACAATGATAAGCATAACGAATCGAAGTTAAGTAAAAAGTCAAGCAATCGTTTGTTATTTTGGTCGATCATTCTCTATGTTTTGATATGGATATTGTCATTGATCTCCATGATCTCGATGGGCGCAGGATATCTCAAGGGCGTTTTTGATGGAGATTATGTTACCAATTACCACGATATCCACGGAACGGAATATATTTCCTATATGGACGTTCCTCTTTATGACCGCGAGGGAAACACCTATATGTATGAGCCCGAATGGTTTGTGCCTGGAGATTATATGGATGCAAACGGCGATATTTATGAGAATGAGCGCTCGTATTTGGACGAGGACGGATATTTTTATTACGATACCGATGGAAAACTTACTTTTTATCATGAAGATGGCTATTATCGATACTATACCGATGGCGAAAAACTTTATTTTTCCTTGGAAAGCTACGTATATTGGGATGAGGACGGCGTGATGTATGATAAGAGCGGAAAGTATTCCCAAGAATTATTTGATTTTGATTGACATATAAAAAACAACCGCAAATGCTCGCATTTGCGGTTGTTTTGTTATATGAATCAGGTCGTGATTTGGAAGCCTGCTTTGGCAATTTCATCTTTCAGCGTTTCGATGTGTGCGAAATCGCGGGTCTCTACGCTGACGCGCACGTAACAGCTTGCGATCGCCAAATTGGGGTCGGAGCGTTCATGACGAACAGAGGTGATGTTCGCACCGCAACGGGAAATGACCTCGCAGAGGTTTACGAGCTGACCGGGTCTGTCGGCAAGCGGAATGGTGAGCGTTGCCTTTCTGCCCGAGGTAACGAGACCTCTGGTGATAACACGGGAGAGGATATTCACGTCGATATTACCGCCCGAAACAAGGCATGCAACCTTTTTGCCCTTGATGGGAAGCTTGCCGAACATTGCCGCCGCAACGCTGACCGCGCCTGCGCCTTCGGAAACGAGCTTCTGCTTTTCGATCATGGCAAGGATAGCCGCCGCGATCTCATCCTCGGAAACGGTTACGATATCGTCAACATACTCTTGAACCATCTGGAAGGTGGTGTCGCCGGGATGCTTAACAGCGATACCGTCTGCAAACGTAGAAACGCTTGCGAGCGTGATCTGTTCGCCTTTTTTGCGGCTTTCGTACATACTGGGCGCGTTTGCCGCCTGTACGCCGTATACCTTGATGGAGGGGCGAAGCTGTTTGATGGCGAAAGCAACGCCGGAGATCAGACCGCCGCCGCCGATCGGAACGATAACGGCATCCACGTCGGGCATCTGGTCGAGGATCTCAAGACCAACGGTACCCTGACCTGCGATGACGAGTTCGTCGTCGAACGGGTGAATAAGGGTCGCGCCTGTTTCCTTCTGAAGCTCGATCGCCTTAGCATAAGCATCATCGTATGCGCCGGGGGTGAGAACGACCTCTGCACCAAGACGCTTGGTGGATTCTACCTTACTGATGGGGGCGCTGGCAGGCATACAAACGACGCTCTTTACGCCCTGTCTGGTTGCGGCGAGAGCAACGCCTTGCGCGTGGTTGCCCGCACTGCAAGCGATGATACCTGCGGCTTTCTGTTCTTCTGTGAGCTGGCTGATCTTGTAGTATGCACCGCGGAGCTTAAAGCTGCCCGTTACCTGGAGATTTTCGGTCTTGAGGTAAATGTCAGCATCATTGCTGAGAAGAGGCGCATGGATAAGGTCGGTCTTTCTCGCAACTTCGCGGAGAACGAAGGCGGCATGATAGATTTTGTCAAGTGTCAACATGATTTTTTAGTGATTCCTTTCCTTCGAGATAATGTATAAATTGCTGAGCAGTTCGTCCGGAGATGCCTCCATGACGAATCTCCCAACGATTGGCGAGCTGTATGAGCTCGTCTTCGTCAATGTCGATGACAGCCTTACGCTTTGCGAGCTCCTTGACGATCTCGTGATAAAGCTGTCTGCCGGGCGCGCTGTAACCTATGGCAACGCCAAAGCGCGCGGCAAGGGAAAGTTTTTCCTCCATGGTGTCCGAATGATGGATATCGTTTTCGTATTCCATGTCGCCGCGGTCCTTCCAGGTTTCCTTGATGAGATGACGGCGATTCGAGGTCGCGTAGATCAAAATGTTATCGGGACGGGTCTCCACACCGCCTTCGATGACAGCCTTGAGGAATTTATATTCCAGCTCGTTTTCCTCAAACGAAAGGTCGTCGATGAAGATGATGTAGCGGTAATTGCGGTTTTTGATGGTGGCGATGATTTCCGAAAGATCGCGGAATTGGTGCTTATAAATTTCGATCATACGAAGTCCCGAGTCGTAATATTCATTGATAAGCGCCTTGACGGACGAGGATTTCCCCGTACCCGCATCGCCGTAGAGAAGCACGTTGTTGGCAGGATAGCCGTGAATGAAGGCTTCCGTATTGGCAACGAGCTCTTTTTTCTGTGTTTCATAGCCGACCATATCGGCAAGCATGACCTTATCCGTGTTGTTGATGGGGAGAAATTCCACACCGTTTCCGAGATTCTGAATACGGAATGCGCGGTTCAGTCCAAACATTCCGACGCCGTATGCGCGGTAAAAATCCGTTACGAGCGTGAAGATCTCATCTTCATTTGCCGCGCCTGCGATCTTTTCGCTGAGAGCTTGCACCTTCTCGCTGACACTGCGGTAGTAATGCTTTTCGGATTTGCGGATCGCCGTATAATGGGTCAGCGTGGTAAAGCAATCGATACCAAGCTCGCGTTCGATCTCGGAAAAATCAAAGCGGAAAAGATTTTGAAAGATCTTAAAATCATGCTTTGCGAAATGATTGACGGAGCCTTCACCCGCGCCGCGGCGCTCCGCGGTGAGGGTAAAGGAATTTTCATTGGTCAAAAGGATAAAGGTGAGGTAATTTTGCCAAAGATTACGGTCAAAGCCGTATTTTGTAGCAAGGTCGAGAAGTCTTTTGACTTCGGTGAAGATGCGTTTTGTAAGCGCGGCTTTCGATTCCGTTTTTTCTTCAAAATCACGGAATATCTCCGCAAGCTTTTGCAAAATGGCGTTTTCACCGAGGTCGCTGTAAAGAATCAGACCCGAAAGTTCACGATACATCGTCTTTCCCTCGGTTTAGTTCAGAATTGCGCCCTTGTCGGCGGAGGAAACGAGCTTCGCATAGCGTGCGAGATAGCCGCTCTTTACCTTCGGTTCGGGGCATACCCATGCGGCCTTGCGTTTTGCAAGTTCCTCGTCGGATACGTTCAAGGTGATCTTGCAATTCGGAATGTCGATGGAGATGATATCGCCTTCTTCAACGAGGGCGATCGTACCGCCTGCGGCGGCTTCGGGAGAAACGTGTCCGATGGACGCGCCGCGGGTCGCACCCGAGAAACGTCCGTCTGTGATGAGCGCGACGGATTCGCCAAGACCCATACCGCAGATCGCGGAGGTGGGATTGAGCATTTCGCGCATACCGGGACCGCCCTTGGGACCTTCATAGCGAATGACGACGACGTCGCCTGCGTGAATTTCCTTGGCATAGATCGCTTTGATGGCTTCGTCCTCGGAGTTGAATACGCGCGCAGGACCTTCGTGAACCATCATTTCGGGCGCAACGGCAGACCGCTTGACAACACAGCCGTCAACTGCCAAATTACCCTTGAGAACGGCAATACCGCCGTTTTGTGAGTACGGGTTTTCGATGGGACGAATGATCTCATGGTCGAGATTCTGTACGTTTTCGAGATTTTCTGCCATGGTCTTGCCTGTTACGGTCATAACGGAGAGATCAAGAAGATTCTTCTTGGTAAGCTCCTTCATGACGGCGTAAACACCGCCTGCGCGGTCGAGGTCTTCCATAAAGGTATCGCCCGCAGGAGCAAGGTGGCAGAGGTTGGG
>JBGVLA010000176.1:0-3418 GCA_045124015.1 Eubacteriales bacterium
CCTGTTCTTTCGTTTCGCCCTGCTCGACCTTGCCACCAACAAACTCCCAAAGGAGTCCTCTAGCCTTGTGTGCCGGGCGTTGGCAGATCATGAATTTATCGTCCTGCCAGATGAGGGCGGCTACTACTTCTATCATACTTATATCCTCAGAAATTCGACAACTTGGAATTATTCTCCTTACCTCTATAATTATATCACATCTGCGAATTGATGTCAAGTAGTGCGAGATGATATTTAGCTACAGAACTCCAAAAAACTACAAAGCTACAACGAAGACCTCGCGCCTTATAATAACTTACCGCTCCGAAGATTTTCCCTCTGTTAACATAAGCTTTGTAATGGTCGGAGAGTAAACATAAAAGGAACCGCACAAAAATGCGATTCCTTTTTTGTTTATAGGAGTTATTCGATATTTTCGCATGTGATCGCCAAAATTTGCGCGCTCTTGTGAGAACATCCGTTCCGCGAGAGCTTGCTCGCTTTACATGTATGAAGCGGTGTTGTGCATTTTTGGGAGGATAACCATTATGCAAGCGGCACGTTTAGTTTCACCGGTTTCTCGGATAATCACCGGCGCATTTACAACAAGATGTTCTTCCTTGCTGTACACCCATACAATAATTTTATCCACTTTACTTTTTTCACAAAGTCACACCCCTCGTTTTCCAATTTTCATTCCTATACAAGTGAGGGGAGAAAACAGTCGCCCGCTTTGACAATTGAATAAAAGGAATGCCGAGGATGATCCCGCATAAACGAGCCTCCTCTCTTGGGCGCCATAACGGCAGTCATATATGACTGCTCGAGCGATAAACCGGGTAGAGGCAGAGCAGTATTACAGCATTGCTCTGATGGCCATGACTTTATGCGAAAAATAATGTGACATCTGCAAAATGCAGCCTGCCGCGAGGGTGGGATATGGAGGTTCCGGGATCAAATGAATTCCCGTTACACCATATATGGATTCTCGTTACCGTGAAACAAGTCACGGTATGTATGCTGCGAGGGGCTCGGCAGTTTTCAGGATTCTTTCTAATGCCTTTACTGTATGTTAGAATAAAACATAGCAAAAACGTAAGCCTTGCTGAAGATTTTGCAACATGATGGCGGAGAGAAAACGAATTGAAGATTGTAACATTGCAGAGTGTCTCTGGTGCAAGGTTGAAGATTGCAGCCTTCGGGAAGATCACGCACAGTGTCACTTACATTGTTGCATTGTTGGAGAAAAAGAGGCGTATTTGCCCAAAACTTATTTTGAAGCGGGTTAAAGCACTGGGGACAGGGATCCCTCTGTGCAGTTACATCAGCCCGCAATAGCGGACTGTTTCGGGTGAATTTGCGAGTTTTCGCGAGATTTTGCCGAGGGGACTTTTTTCGGTGGGTGTCCCCTTTTTGGGACCGCGGAAATTTGCTACTTTTTTGCAACTTCTACCGATTCTCTCTGGACTTTCACACACGCAATGATATAATAAAGGAGGACGAATGGTCTGTATCAAGGTCAGCCGTGAGGAGCTTCGCAAGATATCCTGCGGCAAGGAAGGAAAAATAAAAGTAAAAACAGTACCGAGTGAGACGAAGGATGGCAAGGAGCTTATGAATATCTTTGACAACATTATCAAGCGCCGATACCCGGGCAGAAGGAGAAACACATGACAGTAATCGAATCAATGAAAGCAAGAGGAATCATACCGAGGGCGGCACTCTATGCTCGCTTCTCCTCGGACAACCAACGGGAGGAATCTATCGACGCACAGCTCCGTGCGATGCGTGAATACTGCAAGCGAAACAAGGTAGTCATAACAAATGAATACTGCGACCACGCACGGAGTGCCACCACCGATGACCGTCCCGAGTTTCAGAGGATGATCCGCGAATCGAGGACGAGTGGCTTCGATCTCGTTATCGTACATAAGCTCGACAGATTCTCACGTGACAGATATGACTCAGCATACTACAAGCGAGAGCTGAAGAAGTGCGGTGTATCGCTGATCAGCGTGCTTGAAAATCTTGACGACTCTCCTGAGAGCATCATTCTTGAGTCTGTGCTTGAAGGAATGAGCGAATACTATTCACGCAACCTTGCGCGTGAGGTAATGAAGGGGATGCGCGAGTCTGCTCTGCAATGCCGAGCGGTTGGAGGATGTGCGCCGTTCGGATATAAGATTAATCCCGAAACAAAACGGTATGAGATCGAAGAAAATGAGGTAGATGCTGTTAGAATGATCTTCGACAAGGTTCTTGAAGGTGTCGGGTACAGCGAGATTATTTACACACTCAACGCGATGGGATACCTCACCCGAGGAGGCAAGCCCTTCGGAAAGAACAGTCTGCACGAGATACTGCGTAACGAAAAATACCGAGGCGTATATATATTCAACCGTTCATCGAGCAAAAACGTAAGCGGAAAAAGAAACAATCACGCAAGCAAGATGTCAGATGAAATAATTCGCATCGAGGGAGGGGTCCCTCAGATTATCAGCGAAGAGGTATGGAACGGTGTGCAAGCGATACTGAAATCCCGAAAGCATCACCGCACGTCGAATTACTCGAGCAAGGAAACATACCTGCTCACGGGAAAGATAATCTGCGGAGAGTGCGGTGCCTCCTACACAGGCGTGCGACACTTCTCCGGACGGAACAAGCAGAAATACGTTTGCTATCAATGCTCAAACCGCAAGCGAACCGCATCGGTAGGATGCAGGAACAAGGAGATACGAAGAGAATATCTTGAGACCTTCGTCATGCAGGAGATAGCACACATAGTATTCGACGATGCAAATATCAAAAGCCTTGTAAATGAATACTACAAGTATCATTCGAGCTTTGACAGCGAGAGCATAGAAAAGCTACAGCTGCTGAACGGTTCACTTCAAGCTATAACGAAAAAGATAGACAACATAGTAGCCGCTGTTGCGAACACGGGAAGCTCGGCTCTGCTCTCCTCACTCGAAGGCTTTGAACGTGAGCGCGATGAGATCAAAGCAAAGATCGATGATATTGAAAAGCAATCTAAAACACGGGAAGTAACTGAAACGATGGTCGAGCTTGCATACGAGCACGCACGCAGACTGTATAATTCAGGTAACAAGGAGCTGTACCGTCAGCTGATCAATCTGTACCTTGACAAGGTTGTGGTACACTACGATCACGTAGAATTTTATCTTAACACTCTCCCTGCAGACATTCTACGCGACGAGATAGACCGATCACTCGGAATCGGAAATGAAGAATCACTTATTGACTACGTAATAAAGTGTGAGCCTGAAATCATCAATGCGATCGCGTCTCTTCACGGCGAGACAAAGAAAGGAGGTACTGCCAACGGCAGTACCTCCGATTTTTATAAAAAAAATGCGGATAATCAGGTCAAAAATAACAGATTATCCACCTTTAGTGGTGGAGGCGACGGGAATCGAAC
>JBGVLA010000177.1:0-3191 GCA_045124015.1 Eubacteriales bacterium
CGGTGAATGGCAGAAAATCGTAAAAGGGAATCACATTTCTTCTACCGAAGGAGACGTGACCCTGCGAGGCAATTTTCACATGCTGGCGCCGGACGGCGAGTACGTTGGCATATACAGTGACAGCATGCCGATTGCGCTTTATGCAAATCATATTAACCTGACGTTTTATGAGGGTGAAAGCGAGCCATTTATAACAGACGTGGAAAATCCTTTATACAGAGATTCTGCTTGCCATGAGGGTTGGACTGCTTTCGTTCTTACGAGCGGAAGCGAAGAACCGATCGAGATCCTGATTCATAATCCTCATAGATTTGGTAACGAAACCGCTATCGACGAGATGCTTTCCGGCATAGCTTTATGGACGGATATTGAGTTTGAAAAAGGAGCTCTTGAAAGTGGAAAAGCCCAAAGAGATATTGGACTGACGTTTGATATCATTTCTTTTATCGTTTTGGGAACGGCTTTGTTTTCAACCTTGATACATATAAAAAACAGTAAGATTATTTGGTTGTTCGGTACTGTGATTTTTTTTGCCGGCATATACATGTCCTACAGTGCGGACGGTGTTTCGTTTTGGAGTGAATCCGTTGTATCCAATACGACGATTTTGGGCTGCTCGATGATGCTCTATATGCTCGTTCTTTCAGTTGCACTTGTGCATTATTTGAAAGACACGAAGATAATCGGTATAATCGCCGTTACGCTGCTTGAAATTGTTAATGTAGTACTTCTTGTTTTGCCAATTTTAACGGATACACTCTTTTATGATACCTGGCTCTATTGGGCTGCTTCACAAATACTCGTAAACGTCGTTTTGCTTGGTTGCCTTATACGAGAGTTCGTTGTTACAAATGGAAAAGAACGTTGGCTTTATATCGGTTCGGTTTTGCCGCTGATTGCCTTTGGCGTTGACGTTATTATGACATACCTTGGATTATGGCGGGGCGGTGTTGTTTCAAAGTATATTTTTATTGCATTGTTTGCAGTGGCGATGGTCGTTATTCTCAGAATCATCCCCCGTAATATCAATGCCGCAGCAAAAGCAAGGGAGCTGGAACTGCAAAGAAGCCGACTTGAAGCAGAGAAAAATATGGTAGAGGCGGAGCTGAAGGAAAGTCGTATTTCAATTATGCTTTCGCAGATCCAGCCGCATTTCATTTATAACACGCTGGGAACTATTGAACGAATGTGCCTCAAAGATCCCAAAAAGGCGTTTGATCTTGTTCGGAACTTTAGTCTTTATCTTCGGGGAAATTTCAGCGAGCTTGACAGTGTGACACCGATTCGCTTTGCAGAGGAGCTCAAGCACGTTGAGTATTATGTCAATATCGAAAAAGTTCGTTTTCCCGATATGAACGTTGAATATGATGTGCGAATGACCGAGTTTGTTCTCCCGGCGCTGTCTGTGCAGCCACTTGTGGAAAACGCTATCAACCATGGTTTGATGCGTCTTGAAACAGGCGGAACGGTCAAGATTCATTCTTATGAAACCCCGACACATTTTTGCGTTGAGGTAACGGACGATGGTGTAGGATTTGATACGGATGCACCTATCGATGAAAAAAAACATGTGGGGTTTCGCAACATTCGGGGAAGATTGAAGGCTATGGTAAACGGTGATCTCGTCCTGGAGAGCAAACCGGGTGTTGGCACCAAAGCAATGATTATGATTCCAAAGGAAGTGACAGTATGAAAGCAATAGCAGTTGATGATGAAATATATATGCTTGAAACGTTGCAGGAAGCGGTAAGTGCATCTTCTGACGTTGAAATGGTAGAAGCTTTTTCCTCATGCTCTGCAGCACTTGCATATGCAACGGAAAATTCGGTCGATATTGCTTTCCTTGATATTAATATGCGCGGCATCGGCGGTTTGGGACTTGCCGAAAAACTGCTTGAGTTGCAGCCTCGCTGCAAGATCATCTTTTGTACAGGATACGAAGAATACGCTGTATCTGCTTTTCAGCTTCATGTCTCCGGATATCTGATGAAACCAATCACACCGGAAGCTGTACAGAGGGAAATCGACCATATCAAGGGAGTCAAAGCCACAGAAAAACTGCTTACCATCAAATGCTTTGGGAATTTTGAGGTGCTATATAACGGAGAAATCCTTCCTTTCAAACGAAAGAAAGCAAAAGAACTTTTAGCAGTTTTGATTGACCGAAACGGTGCGGGAATGACGGCAAAACAAATTTGCGCGATTTTATTTCCCGATGATACGGATGACACCAAGAATGCAGCTTACCTGCGACAACTCGTATTGGATTTGAAGCATTCGCTGAAGACAATTCGAGCAGAGGATGTTTTCCGGCATGATACCCCTTATTATCGTATTGATACCAACTTGGTAAGATGCGATTATCTCAGTTTTCTGGAAACCGGAAAGCCGGAGTTTCACGGTGAATACATGACACAATATAGCTGGGCAGAAGAAACCTGTGCCATGCTGCAATTTAAGAAATGACAAAAGACGGCAGAATGCGAATCTGCCGTTTTTTTTGCGTTTGTAACACTTTTGTAACGCTCATTATGATAAAATATATACTCGAATTAATATGTTCCGGTAAGGAGAAATGCAAATGACTATCGTATGTGTCGATAACACTCCGATCATGCTGCAGACACTGAAAGAGAACGCAGATAAAGCATATCCTCATGCTGATGTCCGGACGTTTCTTTCTGCGGAAGCTGCACTTGAATACGCAGAAAGCTTCGGATGCGATGTGCTCCTTTGCGAAATCAATCCTCCGAGATTGGAAGGGCTTTTCCTCGCAGAAAAAGTTAAAAATATCAATCCCAGGGTGAATATTATTTTCGTTACGGTCTGTTCAGAGAGCGAACACGCAAAGGCGGTCATGAAACTCAAACCCAGCGGATATTTAACCAAGGAAGCATCCGGGGCACAGATTCTGGAGGAACTGCAAAATCTGAGGTATCCGGTTGCATGAATCAATCTATAAACGGCAGAACTTGTATTTGAGAGGAGGCTCGGAATATGACGGATAAGGAATTTAAAAGGCTCAGCAGAGCGCAGTTGATCGAGATTATCTACCAACTCCAATTACAACTTGACAAACTGAATGAAGAAAAACAAGAGTTGGCAAACGAATTAGCAGACAAACGGCTTCGTTTGAGTAATGCCGGCAATATTGCCAATGCCGCTCTTGAAATTAACGATTGCTTCCGTAG
>JBGVLA010000178.1:0-8786 GCA_045124015.1 Eubacteriales bacterium
TGTTTGTGCGTGCTTTTTCGATGCACAATGTCCGCGGTGGCGGTGCTCATTTCACGCGGTTGAGGTGCACAGCGGCTGCGGTTTAGGGTGCTCTGGGATGGCGGAATATGCAACTTGAGGAACGCAGACAGCTTATTGATGTTTTCGTCAATACAGTTTTTCTATACAGTGACCGATTCTTACTTACACTAAACTTCGGTTACGGCTCAAAAACCGTGCTCTTTACGGATATTCCGTGTTCGGATAAAGTTGCATGCGGGCGACCAGTCGAGAGCCTCGACACGCATTTGCGCGGTCGGGGTTTTTACTTTTGTTAAGCAAAACGCACGCGTCAATATGCAGTGCGTTTTGAACATCCGCACCAGTCGAGAGCCTCGACACGCATTTGCGCGGTCGGGGCTTTTACTTTTGTTGAGCAAAACGCACGCGTCAATATGCAGTGCGTTATGAACATCCGCACCAGTCGAGAGCCTCGACACGCACTTGCGCGGTCGAGGCTTTTACTTTTGTTAAGCAAGACGCACGCGTCAATATGCAGTGCGTTTTGATGGATAAGTTATTTAGTTGATATTTCTCTGCAAACAACGCATTTATTCAATCGCTCAAAAAGTTTATCAAAGCGTTTATCTTTTCTCATGCTATCAAACCAATCACTTTTTACTGCTTTTTGATAGTCGATTGGAATAACATAGTTCGCCCAGTCTTGATGCTCCATGCCAAGACACTTGCACTCTTTTCCGTTACATTCCATCCAGTAGAACTTGGATTTTAACGTAAAACCTTTGAGTGCCGGCGATGAACACCCAAGCTCAAATTTGTCCTCGGAAATTGACATAACCTGCTCTATAACGCGAATTGTATCTTCAAAGGCATCATAAGCAGCATCTATTTGCGCAAGCTTTGCCAATGATGCTGTATAACGCAAGCCAAGAAGTATCCTTTCCTCACACCATAGATCGGGCTCTGCTCTACCGCTGATCATATGCTTCTTATCGGGAGATAAACAATTGACAGCGTTCAAGTAATTTAATTGCGTTTCACAATACCAAATAAAATGCTTGGGATCCTTACACAGATATTCCTGCCAATCATTTGCCGCACCTATAACACGACCGATCTCTTGCCACAAGATATACTGCCTGATAGGTTCAATTTTATCCAGCTCCTCACGCATTTTATATCGGTTGAATAACAGCATTGAACGAGCCATATCTTCTCTGCTGGAATAAGTGTCTAAAAAAGCCCCGATATGCTCATCGTCTTCCATATCCGCCATCCATCCAATGACAGCATAATGGTCGTCTTTGTCGCATACCCTGAATATTTCTTCTGTTAAAATTCGCATTTCCTCAAGCACTTTTTCATCGCAAAACAGCCTCGCCTTCCAGATCTCTCGATACAATCCCCAAAACCAATAGTGCTGATATTCTTTGAGATTGCGCCGTATTTCTCGCATGATCTCAATCGTTTTCTGAGCATCCTTTGCACGAACGGCGACCTCAAAGGATTTTTGGAGATCAGCGCAAAACTTTTCTTTTTCTTCCTCGGTAACTCCAAGCAACGCATCTACTGACATTTCAAAAAACGATGCGATCATTGGCAGCATTTCGATATCGGGATAGGTCGCGCCTATTTCCCACCGAGAAATAGCCTGTGGAGACGTTCCGAATTTTTCCGCCAATTGTTCTTGAGTAAGATTCATACGTCGGCGGTTTATACGTATTTGATTTCCTAAATTCAATTTCATACCATATCTCCATTCTGTCAGCATCTGCGCAGGGCTTATGTTTTACCGGTAATTATAATATATCATATTATGTAGTCATAATCAAGCGCGCAGTTTGTGAGAAGTTTTCTCATTCTTTGAGAAATGGGTTGCACATTGACTTCCATCGAATTTTGTGCTACAATAATATGCAGTCATATTCTGTAAGAAAAGGAGAAACACATATGAAAAGATATACGCCAAATGAAGTTTTGGCACAGGGAAAAACCATCATCACCGCACATTCGGGCTGCGAAAATACACCCCCGAACAGCCGTGAGCATATTTTGGCGGCGATCGCATCGGGCGCGGAAATGATCGAGGTGGACGTACGAATGGTAAATGGCGAGCTTCGTTTATCTCATGACGTTCCTGAAAATGCCGATGCTTGCGTAACGCTCAGAGAATGTTTTTCCCTTGTTGCACCTGCGGAAAATCTTCATATGAATATCGATGTCAAAACAGAAGGTTTGCTTGAGCCCGTCATGACTTTGGCAAAAGAATTTACACTGGATGGCCGTATCATATTTACAGGCGCTTGCAACGATGACCGCGAGCTTGCGCTTTCGCTCGGCAGTGATGTTTGGCGTAGTATGTGGCCCGGACAAGAGATCGACGACGGTATCGCCGCGAACAAAAAGGATGGCAGTCCTTTTCTTAACGTTGCTTATTGCATGATCACGGAAGAAAACGATAAGATGCTTCGTGAAAATGGACTGGGATTCTCCGCATGGACTGTTGACAAGGAATATTTTCTCCGTCTTTTCCTCAAAATGGGCATTTCCAATATCACCACACGAAATCCTGTGCTTGCTATGAAGCTTCGCAAAGAAATTCAAGGTTTTTGATTCAAATTCAAGCAGATGTTTATAAAAATCTTTGGATTCGTACATACTAATTTCATCTCCAAGAAAGGATGAAATCATATGATCGAACAAGATACCATTAAATTGCTCCGCGAATGTGATGCGGGAATCAAAATGGGCGTGAGCTCCATCGATGAGGTTTTAGACTATGTCAAATCCGATGCTTTGAAAAAATATTTGACCGATTGCAAAGCTGAGCACGACAAGTTGAACACAGAGGTCCAAGAACGACTGGACCGCTTTGACGATGAAGGTAAGGACCCAAATCCTATTGCCAAGGGAATGTCTTGGATGAAGACCAACATCAAGCTGAGTATGCATGAATCCGACCATACCATCGCTGATCTCATCACCGATGGTTGCAATATGGGCGTAAAATCGCTGAATCGCTATCTCAATCAGTACAAAGCCGCCGATGAGATCTCCAAGGACATCACCAAAAGACTCATCAATCTGGAAGAAAAGCTCGCGATCGACCTCAGAGATTTTCTTTGAGTCTACCGCATGAAAAAGGACCCACCGCATGGTGGGTCCTTTTCTTATAATCTCATTTTATATAAAATGCCTTGATCGCCTTCAATTCGTAAGGACCATCGAAATCCGTAATTTCCACCTCAAACTTTGAGCAACGAAGCGCGCCAAAACGACAATACACCTTGTGTCCAACCGTTCTTCCCTCAAAAAGCAGGATCTTTTTCTTTCTGTAATTGGGAAGATAACCGTATATTCTGAAGGAACGGATCGATTGTCCTTTACTCAGATCCTCCTTGAGCATCAAACAGTTTGAAAGTCTGCTTTCCTTGGGAAGATCCCAATCCGCAGAAAGCTCCTCATGGGTCATCGTGTAAATATGACCGTCTTTTACAGGCTCTGTATACGCAAGCGGCGTTCCAAAGGAATCTCGTATTCTTTCGCCCAAAGCCAAAATTCTTTCCACATCCGCATCAGGCAAAAGACCTCGGTTATCAGGACCAATATTCAAAAGAAAATTGGAGCCATGTCCCACCGACATTTCATACATACCAAATAATTCATCTACACTTTTCAGCGTTTCCTCATTCAAATCATAAAACCAAGTATTTCTGATCTTACAATCGCATTCACTCGGCAGGAAAAGCGCGTGCGCCAATTTCTGCTCTTCCTTGGAAAGCTCGGAATAATCCGTTGCCGATACCACAAGCGGATTGTTGAGAGAAGCATATCCATCCTCATTACCAACCCAACGGATACCCTGCGCCCATTCGGGATCACAAAAGGTCAGCATTTCCGGCTGCAAGCGCTCCATTTCCGCAACGATGCGTTTTTTATCATATTCATGTCCCTCGGAGCCGCAACCGTCAAACCAAAGATAATCGATCTTTCCGTAATTTGTCAAAAGCTCTTTAACCTGGGCAATGAAATAATCATCATATTCCTTTTCGTTTGCAAACGGAATGGCGTGCGATCCCCATTGCGCGGGAGAATAATACAGTCCAACACGAAGTCCGTATTTACGACAAGCATCCGTAAACTCACGAACAACGTCGCCCTTACCATCCTTCCAAGGTGTATTTGCTACGCTGTATCGGGAATATGCCGACGGCCAAAGCGCAAAGCCGTCATGATGCTTACAGGTCAAAATGGCATATGTCGCACCTGCCTGCTTAGCAACGCGAATCCACTGCTCACAATCCAGTTCTTTCGGATCAAATGCTTCCGCAGGCATTTCGATGCCATCCCAATCTCTGTGTCCCGGGAAAAACGAGCGTATTCCAAAATGAAAAAACACGCCAAACTCCCAATCCAAAAAATCCACCTGTCTTTGATAACCGTTCATAATCTACCTCCGTTATGTTCTTATGACCAATGCTTTTTGCGCCCTCAGCATACCATATCATCCAATATTTGTCAAGCATATTTTCAAAAAATATCATATCGCATTGGTTGATTTTCATTTTATAATATGATATACTGTGGTCATCATAATGTTTGAAGGAGTTATCAACATGAAAACATTTGAATGTAAAGACCATCCCATCAAAGTCTTCGGACTTATGAATTTTTACAAAAACGGAAGTCTCATGCGTCTTCCCGAGGAAATGATGGATATGATGCCTCAGCTTCGTCAATTCGGAAGCCGAAGCACCGGCGGCCGTATCTGTTTCCGTACCAACACCAAAAATCTCTATGTGAAGCTCGTTTCCAAAACCTTTATCCGCGATTCCTTTTCTCCGCAAGCAGCTTCCTCCGGTTTGGATGTTTATATGGGAGAAAGAACAGAGGGCAAATTTCTCGGAACCGTATTCCCGACCGGATTACGCGGAACAGATCCTAACGTTTCGGAAAAGAATTTTGAATTGCATGGCGAAATGACGGACATCACCATGTTTATGCCTAAAAATGAGCAGATCGAAAACGTATACATCGGCATTGATGACAACGCCCTGATCGAAGAACCCACACCTTATGAAAACGACAAGCCCGTCATTTTCTATGGTTCTTCCATTACGGAAGGCGGTTGCTCGGGTCGTGTCGGCAACGCCTACAACGCGATGCTTTCCAGATGGCTCAATATGGATTATATCAATTTTGGTTTTTCCGGAAGCGCCAAGGGTGAACCCGAAATGGCAAATTTCATTGCATCCGTTCCCATGAGCATATTTGTTATGGACTATGACTATAACGCGCCGAACGCAGAACATCTCCAAAAAACGCACGAGCCTTTTTATCAGATCATTCGTGAGAAAAACCCCACACTGCCTATCATCATGCTTTCCAACCCCAATTATCGGATCAAGCGTGAGGACAGCGAAGCACGTCTTGCCGTAATCCGCGCAACTTACGAAAACGCATTGAAAAACGGCGATAAGAACGTATACCTTATCAGCGGCGAAAATTTCTACGACGAGAACGACCCTTATTCTTGCACGATGGACAACGTTCATCCAAACGATATCGGTATGCAAAGCATGGCAAAGGAAATCCGCAAAACGCTCGAACCCGTTTTCAAAGCGACTGTAAAAAGCGCAAAAAAATAACGAGCATTGCTCGTCTCATCGTTTCGCAGCTTTATTCAAATACAAAAATAGAAATGACCCTTGATTGCTTTCTTTACAACAACCAAGGGTCATTTCTGCTCACTCTTGATATCTAACATCATTTGAAATCCTCGCTTTCTTAATCTACCTTCTGCTTCTTTTTTTACAACCTTAAAACACATCTTTCCATCTTTTTTTCTCTAATGAGAATACCATTTGTTTTTTCGTGTACTTCTGTTGCAAAAGGCGAATTTCCTTGATTTTTAATAAAAGATCTTTTACACGAAAGATTTGAAGTCGTTTAACACATTCGTAAAACCCAATCTATGTAAAGCGTAACACCGCCGTGTTTTTTCGATCAACTGTTCTTCATCAAATCGTTTTGTGCTTTGATATCTTTTATAAAAATCTCAACTCAGTAGGTCATTGGTTTGTACCTCCTTTGTTTTTACATCTATATTATAGCACAGAAAAACACGATTTTCAATTGACATTTTAACAGAAGCTAAAAAGAACTTTTTGTGTAAAAGAGAGAACTTTATTTCCATTTTTCTCCTACATCTTTACAAATCAAGACAAATATGATATAATGATTATGTTAGCGCGCCGCACATAGGCTTTCGAAAAGGACACGGAAATTCCGTGTCCTTTTCTTGTTTTATGAGTCTGTTTCAATACGAAATTGCAATGCCGTCCAGATCTTAAAAAATGAACGATATGCATTTGAGCTCGGCAAATAATTGCCCATACTGTTTTCTTTCGCCGTCATGAACGGATAGTTCCAAGGTGTTTTCTGATGAATGTAATCGATTGAAAAATCCATCAAGGAATGGATTTGGACAACCTCTGCAGTGAAGGAAATATATCCTCTCTGCAGATCACCGTCCATGGGGAAGGAAAATTCCGCCACGGGACGCGTGATAACACGATTTCCCAAAAAGAAGTTATTCGTCATGTACGTTTCCTTTTGTAAGGAATAGTAGGAAGACACATACGTTTCTCCGTCCTTATCATAAAGAACATGACCGCTGTAATCGTCCTTGCTAAGAAAGGCATTCTCCGTTTGCGACCACAGAGAGATAAACTCCGTTCCGAAAAACGCTGGCTTTGCTTCAAAGACGAAATGATGGAATATCTTCCATTCTTCTCCGCTCTCGCTTAGTCTTACACCAATGCTTGTGATCTGAAGCTCCTTGGTATCGTGCACTGTGTTTACATGGATCGTATCTCCGACCCACTGCGAAACACGCCGTCCGTCGTTGAGGGCATAATCATGTGCATATACGATCACCTCAAGAGCACCCTTGCAGGACAAAATATCTTCATCGCCAAGATCCTCCAGAACATACGAAGGAAATCCTAAATCCTCAAGATCTTCTTTTACCTGCTCTATCTCCGGAGCTTCCGCGCGCTCACGAACCTGCCATGCCATCGGATACGATTGGCAAAAAAAGATTCCATAAAGTATACCGCCGACAAGCAACAGAAGAATCCCCGCGCTCAAAACATCATCGGAAACCTGAATCTTCACGGGACGAATCGCATACCCCGCATCATCAAGATCTCGCATCACGCGGAAAAGACTGCGAAGGATCAACACGTAACAAACGATAAGCAAAATCGGAATGACAAAGCCTTGATATTCAATCAAGCCCAAAAAGCACACAGCAATATACCAAACGATGAGCCAAGCGCCGCTCGTACCATGCGAAAGACCTGCGCGCTCTCGTATTTCATAAAGTCCTGCGCTAAAGAAGAAATACACTATCACTTGAAGCAAGATGCCCAAAACCGTTAAAAACAGTTCTGCGGTATCCGTCAAAAGCAAACTGCTGTATATCGTAGATTCAAAAATCAGAATTCCATAATGATAGACCATTCGAACTACGGACAAAAGATAACATCCGAAAAACCAACCGTTTTCGCGGCGAAGCATTCGAAAGCCGAGCAAGCCAAGCAAAATACCGATGATCGGCAAAACATACTGCAAAAACCAAAACTGAAGCGTAATACCGCAAAGCGCAAAACCAATCAGCACCATTCTCATCGCCCTTTTCCAAGGCGTTACCGAGAGCACGATATCATCGGGCGGCATTTCCGAAAGACTCGATTCCAGCAGTTTATCAAAATTCAAATCACGGTCAGTCATCCATATCACCTCCCAGCGCTTCTCTCAGTTTCTTTTTGATGCGATACAGCTTCCCTTCCACGGCGCGCTCCGTCATACCAAGCTCGGCGGCGATCTGCGCGGTGGATTGCCTATAATAATATTTTCGATAAAACAGGATCGTTTCCTTTGGCGACAATTCAAGAAGTGCTACACGAAGCGCGTTTCTGCGCTCGATCTGCAAAACTCTTTCCTCAGGTGTCGGCTCCAAGGACGGCGTATCCTCAGAAAGTGCATCGGAAGACGCGATCTCCTGCCGCCCACGTGCATGGTTTAGGGCAATGTTGCGTGTAATGGCTGTAAGCCACGCAGTAAAGCTTCCTCGAGCTTGATCATATGCATCAATTTTTGCCCAAACTTGCATCGCCGTCTCCGAAAGCGCTTCCTCTCGGTCTCGCTCATCTTTTAAGATCGGCGAAATGATATATCGCATCAGCGGTGCATAATGGCGAAAAAACGCTTCCGCACCAAGCTCATTGCGTTCACGAATCATCTCGATGATATCACATTCCCGCACACGATCGCCTCCTTTCCTTTTCTCTACTCTATATTACACCAAAAAACGAAAAATCCCACGGAAAAACCGCGGGATTTTGAATCAATTTTCGGGATAAAGTGCGATTGTATAGCCATTCGCACGGAAATCATCGATCACATCACCAAGAAGCTCCGTATTGGTCTTGGAAACCGCATGAAGCAGATAGATCGCACCCGGATGCGCAAGACTTGTGATCTTTTCAAAAGCCTCGTCATGTGCAGGTTGATTATCCGTTTCCCAATCTCTGTAAGCAAAGCTCCAGAAAAGAGAGGTATAGCCAAGCTCCTTCACGAGCGCCGCCATTCGATCGCTCGATTCTCCCATCGGGAAGCGGAAAAGCGTCATCGAGTAGCCAAAATTTTCGTAAACGTAATCATGAAGTCCTTTGATATCCGCATAGGCATCCTCAAGGGTCATACCCGGGAACGAAAGA
>JBGVLA010000179.1:0-4179 GCA_045124015.1 Eubacteriales bacterium
AAAAAGGCGACCAAGGCATCCAGGGTGAAAAGGGCGACAAAGGCGACCAGGGTATCCAGGGTGAAAAAGGCGACCAAGGCATCCAGGGTGAGAAGGGCGACAAAGGCGACCAGGGCATCCAGGGTGAAAAGGGCGACAAAGGCGACCAGGGTATCCAAGGCGAAAAAGGTGAAACCGGTGCGACAGGCAAGAGCGCATATGAAATTGCAGTAGAAAACGGCTTTGTTGGAACAGAAGAAGATTGGCTTGCTTCTTTGAAAGGCGAAACCGGCGCGGCAGGTCAGAATGGCCAAGACGGTAAAAACGGCGTTGATGGAACCAACGGCCTTAACGGTGAAGCCGGTAAGAGTGCATATGAAATCGCAGTCGCAAACGGTTATACCGGCACAGAAGAAGATTGGCTCGCGTCCTTGAAGGGTGCAACCGGTGCGAGAGGTGCGACCGGTGCCAAAGGTGCGAAAGGCGACGACGGCAAGAGCGCATATGAAATCGCAGTTGAAAATGGCTTTGAGGGCACAGAAGAGGAGTGGCTTGCTTCTCTGAAGGGCGAGAAGGGCGAAACCGGTGCGACAGGCGCTGCCGGTATCAACGGCACAAACGGCTTGAATGGCAGCAATGGCGTTGGTATTGAAAAAATTGAAAAGACATCTAGTGAGCAGAATATCGATACATATACTATCTATCTTACAAATGGCGAAAAGGTTACATTTACGGTAACAAACGGTATTGACGGCGCGTCTGCACAGACTCCGCATATCGGCGAAAACGGAAATTGGTACATCGGTGATACGGATACCGGTGTGAAAGCAAAGGTTTCCGAAGGTGCTTTGATTGCGATCGGTGTTGTTGCCGGTGTAGCATTGGCAGGAACCTGTGCAATGTTCGTTTGGATTATGATTGAACGTAAGAAGAACCGTGAAAAAACATCTTAATGTGATTTCTTCATTCTAATGATACCGATACAGTCTTAACGGTATAATAAAATGAATTCTCCTCACAGAAACGAAAAAAGTCCACATATGTGGACTTTTTTCGTTATGTATGAGGTCTTCATTTTTTATCATTTAGCTTCATCAATGCATATGCTCTTGGTTTTGCAAATTTCACATTGAGTACGCCTTCGTTAATTTTAGCAGACACGTCCGTGTTCGTATATAAGATTTCAACACTCGTTTTTTCACTCGGAACAAAAAAGATGCCACTCTCTTTTTCTGTCACTTCGCGAAATACAAGCATATATTCATCGTCGTCGTGCTTGATCATGAAACCCGTAAAGCTTCTCCCTGAGGGTTTTTCACCGATCGGAGATACATCTCCCTCGGAGAATACAGAACGGTATTTTTTGAAGATGGAGATGATATTTTTCAGTTTCTCCGTATTTTCATCTGATAAAAATTGCATTTCCATCCAGAAAAGAGGGTTGGAAAGCATCACAGAAGCAAAAAGATAATCGATATCATATCGCGCAGTGGAAAACGCATCCGTCGGAGCATAGCTCTCTGTGTTCAAGTCAGGATTTACCAGTTCAAACTGAAAGCGAGAAGCAGGAATATATTTTGACAAAAGCCATAGATTTTTCAAAGTTCTGTGAGGAAAATACGTTTTCGTTTTGGTGTATCGGTTTTCCACGAATATCGTGCCATACTGTCTGCCGCTGAAATAATTGATGCGGCTCGGCCGTGTGACGTCCAATTGCACCGCAACGTCATTTCCAAAATCATAAATATCAGCCAAATATTGCAAAAAGCGATCTCTGTCCAGATCACATTCGATCCAATACATATCCAGCTTAAAAAACCGGATTCCCCAGTTTTCATACGCATGTTTCAGGATAGCGATGTCGCGGGCTGTATAGGCAAAATGCTCACGGCTTTCGGGCGCAAACCAAAGCCCGACTTTGATGCCTTTTTCGGCGGCATAGTCGGAAATATATTTCATGCCTCTTGGGAAACGTTCTTCATTCAGTTTCCAAAAATCGTCGGTAAATATTCTTCTTCCCCTATTGTCTCTTCGGGTCAGATCGGCGGTACTGCCAAACTGCCAGCCGTCATCAATCTGAACGATATCAAGTCCCAGTTCTGCTGCTTTGTCAATTTCTTTTATCACAAATTCTTCACACACACAAGAGAATCCATTACAATCTCCCCAGGTATTCGACATCGTAATCAGCGGATTTTGAGCCATATCTTCACGATATTTCTTGCGGCAAATCGCCTCACACTCGCCTTTTTGGCAAGAAATGACCGTTACGGTATTCGTACCCGCATCCATAGTTACTGTGTAATTTCTAATCATCAAATTCGCTTTTCCATAATCGGGACAGTCAGTCATAATAACGTAGGCATCACCGTCATGCATATTTTCCAAAAAGAAAAGGTTGCCCACCATGCTTTCTGCGACCCTGCCTCTGAAAAGATGAAACTCACTTTTATGGACAGGCGTATCAATATCATCGGTAAACGCATTGAGAGAAATACTGGTAATCGTCCAGTGTTCACCTTTCAGAGTAATCGGCAATGTGACAAATGTTTCCATAATATTTTCCTTTCTTGATATAGAACAAGCATAGTTAAGGCTATTTGATGTTTTAATGATTGCAGGATTATTATACAATCATTTACACAGAAAGTCAAGAAAGTGTCAGCGTGAGACTTGCGAAATTTTGTTCAGAACTGATAAAGAAAGGCCGAAAAACAAAAAAGCGGGCTGTGCCCGCATCCATGTGCTCGCCTATCGAAGGTTTCCGTGTCACCAAGTGCGGCATAACGGCGAGGTCCGGTTTGCGCAATTTCCTATAGATCAAAAAAGCAAGTCTTTTCAGACTTGCTTTTCAGTTGGTGATCCGTAGGGGAATCGGTCGCAGCGCTCGACGCGCTTTGGTCGTCGCGGCTCTGATGACCATTCAGGTCATCATTCACTGCCGCTTTCTTCGCTATGCGAACCCCTGTCGCCGCTGTGAGCAAGCAAAAACAGCCTGAATGGCTGTTTTTGTGAAGCGATACCCAACAAAGTCAGAAGCGATGCAAGCATCGCGCGTGAGACGACTATGCGGCTTGGGAGAGAGAGGGCATCCGTCCGATAAAAGGCGGCGCTGAAAATACAGGAGTTCGATTCCCCTACTTTCCTGATTTATAAAAACAAAAAGACAGATACTTGCGTACCTGTCTTTTTGTTTTGGTGACCCGTAGGGGAATCGGTCGCCTCGCTCGACGCTCGTTGGTCGTCGCGGCTCTGACAGCCATTCAGGCTGTCATTCACTACCGCTTTCTTCGATTCCCCTATTTTGCTGTGCAAAAAAAGAAGACAGATACCTAACGTATCTGTCTTCTTTTTGGTGACCCGTAGGGGAATCGGTCGCAGCGCTCGACGCGCTTTGGTCGTCGCGGCTCTGACAGCCATTCAGGCTGTCATTCACTACTGCTTTCTTCGATTCCCCTACTTTCCTGATTTATAAAAACAAAAAGACAGATACTTGCGTACCTGTCTTTTTGTTTTGGTGAAGCAACGCTTCCGAAATCCGAACCGATGGAATCGATGTGATTTAGAATATCGTCGAGCATGATCGTCTTGGGATGCTCACGGTAATTAAATGAAATTACAAGTCTGTCATCGTATAAAACAATAGAGTGTAAAAAACTATCAATAATTTTTTTCTGTTGATCGGGCATGGACAAGTCCATTTTACGAAATCTATCAAAGATATACCAAATTTGATCTTCTGTTACAAAAGTGTTTTGAAGCTGTTCACGGCAAATATTTTCTTTGATGCGTTCTTCCTCTGCCTCCAATTCTTCAAGACGGGTTTTGGTAGAACGAGTGCACACACCCATTTCAATGGCTTTGATGATATTATCGATGGATTTGCGAACATCATCAAGCTGTCTTTCCAAAGTGGGAATCAACGTGTTTTCAGCTTTTTGCAATTCCATGATGCGATCTACAATTTTTTGAAGATCGTCATGATTCATCAATGTTTTCATGATGATTTTCAGAGCAATATCTTCGATCCATTCCTTGCGAACGTTCTTTTTGTCGCAAATGTGCTTTTTCACACCTGCGCATTTATAATATCGATAAATATTCCCATTGGGCTTTTGTCCGCTTTCACCGACCATCAGAGCATGACATTTTCCGCAAAATAGTTTAGTGGTAAGCAAATAATCCTCTTTGGCTTTCTTT
>JBGVLA010000180.1:0-2529 GCA_045124015.1 Eubacteriales bacterium
AAGCTTTCTTCCGATGTTTGTATCAACGCCATCAGCGGATTTGCAGGACTTCGTCCTACTCTTGCGGCGATCAAACATTTCCCCCGAATCGGACTTGCCAACAAAGAAACGATCGTTGCCGCAGGTGAAATCGTTATGAAAAGCGCAATGGATCACGGTTGCGAGATCATCCCCGTTGACAGCGAACACAGCGCCATCTTTCAGTGCCTTCAGGGAAACAGGGATGCCGAAATTCGCAGAATACTTTTGACCTGTTCGGGCGGACCTTTCTTTGGCAAAAAGAGAGATGAACTCAAGAATGTTACCGTTGCACGCGCGCTCGGACACCCAACATGGAAAATGGGTGCAAAAATCACCATCGACTGCGCGACGTTGATGAATAAGGGCTTGGAGCTTATTGAAGCAATGCACCTTTTTCAGACCGCGCCCGAAAAAATTCAAGTCGTCATTCATAGAGAAAGTATAATCCATTCTATGGTAGAATACAATGATAGGGCAGTGATCGCGCAGTTGGGTGTTTCTGATATGCGCTTGCCTATACAATACGCAGTAACCTATCCTGACCGCTTGGAATCGCCAACAGAGCCTCTTGATTTCGCCAAGATCGGGAAACTTACGTTCTTTGAACCTGACAGAGAAGCGTTTCCGCTTCTCGCGCTTGCTGAACGTGTTGCAAAAGCAGGCGGTACACTTCCTTGCATCATGAACGCAGCCAACGAAGAAGCGGTCGCGCTCTTCTTAAACGAAAAGATCGGCTTTACAGACATCGCCGATCTGGTCGAAAAGACCGTAGATTCTTATGAATCCATTCAAAATCCGAGTCTATCCGATATCGAAACCGTCAACATCGAGGCAAGAGCATTTGTTCGGAACTTGGCTTATTAAACAAATTCTCAAAAGGAGCTTTATTCCATGCAAATGATACTTTATATCCTGCTTGCTATATTGATGTTCGGTTCGCTGATCTTCATTCATGAACTTGGGCATTTTTTGACAGCAAGGCTTTTTCACGTTACCGTTTATGAATTTGCCATCGGCATGGGTCCGAAGATCCTTTCTTGGACTTCCAAAAAGAACGGAACAGCGTATTCGCTTCGTCTGCTTCCCATTGGCGGCTTTGTCAGCATGGCGGGCGAGGATGAAGAATCAGACGACGAGGGCGCGCTTAGCAAAAAGCCTGTTTGGCAAAGATTCATCATCACAGCTGCAGGCTCGGCCATGAATCTGCTCGCAGGTTTTCTCGTGATGATCATTTTGGTTTCTTCGATGGAATATCTCGGATCAACAACAGTTGGTGATTTCCGCGAAGGAGCAACATCAGCCAAAACGGAAACCGCGGACGGTCTTATGATCGGAGATGAGATTTTGAGAATTGAAGGCAAAAAGGTTCACGTCTATTACGATATGAACTATAAGATTATGCGCTATGGTACGGAACCTATCGACATCACGGTTTTGAGAAACGGAGAAGAGGTCGAACTGAGCGGCGTGGTATTCCCGACGATCGAACAACAGGGAGTTCTTTTCGGCAATATGGATTTTTCGATCATACTAACGGAAAAGAGCGTCGGTTCTGTTTTGAAAACGTCGTTTTATCAATCGGTCTATACGGTGCGGACAGTTTTAGACTCCCTTTACGATTTGTTCATCAGCAGAAAATATGGCTTGGAACAGGTCTCGGGACCTGTCGGCATTACGGAGATCATCACCAATGAAGCGCAAACTGCTGTAGAGAAAAAGGACAGTTCGGGACTTTGGTCGCTCTTTATCATGCTTGCCATCAACCTCGGCACGATGAATCTGATTCCGTTTCCTGCACTGGACGGCGGCCGATTGGTGTTCCTCATCATCGAAGGCATCAGACGAAAGCCGCTTGATCCGAAAATCGAGGGATATATTCACGGTATCGGCATGGCGCTTTTGATGCTTTTGATGTTTGTTGTGATTTTTAAGGATATATTTATGTTATTTCAATAAATAAAAAGGACGGATAATTATGAGCTATACATTTGAAAGAAGAAAATCTCGTGTTCTTCGTATCGGAGACGTACAGATCGGCGGCGATGCACCCATCGCCATCCAATCCATGACAAATACCGATACGCATAACTTTGATGCAACATACAGACAGATCAAGGAACTTGAAGAAGCAGGTTGCGAGATCGTGCGCTTGACGATTCCTGACCTTGACGCTTGCGATACCATCGTAAAACTCAAAAAGAGCGATGTAAAGATCCCACTTGTTGCCGATATCCATTTTGACTATCGTATTGCACTTGCAGTTGCAGATGCAGGTATCGATAAGATTCGCATTAATCCCGGAAATATCGGCTCAGATGAACGCGTCAAGGCGGTTGCAGATAAATGCAAAGCAAATCATATTCCGATTCGAATTGGAATTAACAGCGGTTCGCTCGAAAAATCCATTCTTGCAAAGTACGGCTCTCCCACACCCGAAGCACTCGCAGAAAGTGCACTTTTCCACGCAAAACTTCTCGAAAAATTCGACTTTGAGGATATTGCGATCTC
>JBGVLA010000181.1:0-2822 GCA_045124015.1 Eubacteriales bacterium
TACCGGCGTAAAGATCATCATCGGCGTGGTAGTCGGTGCCGTAATCCTCGGCGGTATGTACGCCCTTTTCAACGGTGTCATTCTTCCTCGTCTGAACACCGAGATTCAGAATATGTTCAATTACAAAGGCTAACCACGCATAAGTAAGTAACAATCGGGAGGACGGATTTCCGTTCTCCCGAAGAAACGGAGTGAATAGATGAAACTTTTCATATATGCTGCCATGATGATCTTGACGCTTGGTGTTACGGGCATTATGAATTCCTCAATGAAAAAACGGAACTTTAAGGTGAACACATGGCTGAACGTTCTCATTACGTCGGCGTTGACCGTTCTTTTGCTTGTTACCGAGGATACTCCCATGGCGATTCTGCAAGGCATCGCATTCTTTCACGTTTTGCTATTCGCTTCGGTACAAGATATATCCACACATGAAGCCGATGATAGTTTGTGGGTAATGTTGCTGATCCTCGCAATTCCGAACATGGAAACCGTTGGATTGCTTTCAATGGCTTTTGCGGGAGTGATGCTGTTTTTACCTCAGCTTATCGTCAGCATGATCTGTAAGAATGCCATCGGAGGTGCGGATATTAAAATTTCAACAGCGGTTGCTGTCTTTCTGGGAGTAACAAGAGGACTTGTTGGATTCATCATCGGTCTGACGCTCGCCGTTATTATTCAAAGTATTTACAAAAAAGTAAAGCATGAGGGCGAAAGAAAAGCTTTTGCCCTTATGCCGTATTTGTCAATCGGCTTTGCGATTGGCTATTTTATCTGATAGAAAGGATTGAAAAGAAATGAAAACTAAAAAAGTAAAGGTATCGGGTAAGCCGTTTTCTTCCCGAACTGTGATCGGTATCGTTTGTATCGTGCTGGCATTTGCCATTACGTTTGGTGTCGCTCCGCTTGTCAACCGCTTTACCGACAGAAAGGTGGATATTGTCCGACTCAAAAGCGATGTCGGCAGAGGTCAGATCATTACCGCAAACGATATTGAGATCGTGAATGTCGGCGCACACAATCTGCCGTCGAGCGTGATCAAGGATAGTAAAACTGTTGTTGGCAAATATGCCGCGACCGATCTCTATGCAGGGGATTATCTTCTCCCCACAAAACTTTCGGAGAATAATAAGAGCGCCGATGACGTGCTTCTCTCGCTGAACGGTGAAAAGATGGCGATCTCGGTGAACATCGAGGACTTTGCAACAGGTCTTTCCGATAAGCTGGAGAACGGGGATATTGTGAGTCTGATCGTCTATGATGACGAGGAAGAGAAATCTTTTATCCCCGAAAAACTGAAATACGTTCGCGTGATTACCACCACAACGAGCGATGGTATCGACAAAGATGAAAATACCGAAGGTGAAAATGCTGCAACGGTAACGCTTTTGGTTCGTCCCGAACAGGCGGAGCTTCTTGCACAGTACAATAACGATACCACCATTCACTTTGCACTCGTATATCGCGGAGATGACGAGAAAGCAGACGAATATATCCGTATGCAAGACGAGTATCTTGCGGCACACCCGAACGACACAGAGGAAAGCGAGAACGAAAATGGGTAAATTGATAGCGGTTTGTGGTTCGGCGGGAAGCGGCAAGACAACGTTTTCTGTGAAGTTCGCTGAAACCTTGTATCACCGTTCTCACGGAAAACATTCTGTTATCGCCCTTTTTTGCGATATTGTAACGCCAAGTATTCCCGTTATCTTTCCGAACAGAAAGGAAGAAGATCTCTTTTCTGTCGGTTCCGTTCTTTCCAAGACGGACTTTTATGCCGATGACGTGGTATCTCACATGATGATGACGAAGGATAGAATGAACCTCGGTTATCTCGGATACCTGAGCGGCGAAAACCAAAACAGCTTTCCCGAATATAAGGACGTGAGGGCAAAGAATTTCCTTGACGTGCTTTGCGGAATCTCCGATTATGTGATCGTTGATTGCATGACAATGCCCGGTGGGAATGTTCTGACAACATCTGCCCTTGAAAAAGCCGATCAGACGATCAGGCTGATGACACCCGACCTTGCGTGTATGAGCTACTATATGTCCCAAGGCAAAATGCTTGCGGCGGAAGGGTATATGCGGGAAAGCGATATTAAAGTGATGAATATTCCCCATGCGGAGCTTGTATCTCTCGCATCGGGAACACATCCTGCGGATTTCCTTCTTCCTTACAGCACGGCACTTACCGAGCAGTATCTGGAGGGAAGACTTTCCGATCCGCTGAAAGACAAAAAGTATTTGAAAATCATGAATGCGATTGCAGAAAGGGCGGTGCATTAAATGGCTAAAATTGAACTTTCGGCTCTTGTCGGATTGGTGCAAGGGCATATCACAAGAAACTATGCGATGGCGCTCATCGACAAGACCAAGACAGACGAGCTTCGTGCATATATCGGCAAATACCTCTATGATACAGGCTATACCGTAGACGGATATGATACCAAATCTCTCGTTGACCGCTTGTTTTCCGAGATGGCGGAATACTCCGTCCTTACAAAATATCTCCAGGATGATAGGATCGAAGAAGTGAATATCAACGGCTGGGACGATATTGCCATCACCTATCTTGACGGCAGAATCGAAAAAGCAGAGGAATATTTCTTCAGTCCCGGTCATGCGGTGGATATTGTCAAGAAGCTTTTGCAACACAGCGGCATGATCATCGACAACGCAACGCCGATGGCGCAAGGGCATTTGCCGAACAATACGCGAGTAACGGCGCTGAAAACACCGATTGTCGATGAGGACAGAGGTGTGGCGGTTTCCATTCGTATGCTTCACCCGGCAAGGGTGGACAGAGAAAATCTTCTCCG
>JBGVLA010000182.1:0-15523 GCA_045124015.1 Eubacteriales bacterium
ATAGGAGCAAGATTGAAATACACCTTGCTCCTTTTCAGTTGCCAACAGTGGGGACTTGTTTCATCACTCTAATGAATAATCATACACCGCCAAAGTGAATTAGATCAGCGGGAACACAAAAGGTAATTGGGAGTTCCAAAAAAGTGTGGACAACGCTCGTTTTTCGCATATCCAAGTACGATAAAACGGCGAAACGGATCTTGCGCGATCTTCAAGACGAAAAAAAGCTCCGAAAGGCTGAGCCTTTCGGAGCTTTGCACGTCATGATCAATTTGTGTATGTAATAACAACGTTGGGGCAACCGTCAAAAATGTTAGCAGCCTGGCTTTCGAAGCGAGCAGGGATGGTAACGGATTTGAGGTTTACGCAATCGGAGAATGCGTATTTGCCGATGGAGGTAACGGTGGAAGGAATTTCAACAGATTCAAGAGATGTGCAGTTCCAGAATGCCATATCACCGATGGAGGTGAGACCTTCGGGAAGTTCAACGCTCTTCAGCTGTGTGCAACCGGGGAATGCCTTATTTGCGATCTTGGTAACGCCGACAGGAATTTCAACAGATTCCAATTTTGCCTGGAAGGTTACAACGCCCTGACCAACGCCAACCTGAATGATCGGCAATGTATAAGGAGAACCAACATTATCAACAAAGGAATATTCGGAATCAAACTTCACATTTTCAGTAGCTTCATTGTTTTTCCAACCGCTGACAGCAAGGCCGATAATCTCACCCTTACCGCGAAGAACGTCGCCGTTTTCATCATAACGAGGTTCGCCCTTTTCATCGAGAAGGATATCGCCTTCTGCACGAAGGATCTTGCAGTAGTAATTGTAAGCTACATTGTCGATCATGTCTTCGTCAGCGAATTCGATCTTCTGCTTTCCTGTGGTGGTTGCCTGAGCAGTTGTGGTTTCGGTTGTGGAAACATTGGAATCACCGGTAGTGGTAACAGTGGGAATTTCGCCTGTTGTTGTTTCCGCGGGCTGATTGCAAGCAGTGAAAAGAAGAGTCGTCATGCCAAGTGCGAGAACGGTAGCAAGTACTTTTTTCATAAAATAAAACTCCAATCATAAATAATAAAATATGGTCGGGTTTGCGAAGGTTACGCAAATGACCGATAGGACGCAACGGACGCTTGACGCCATCCGAAAGCAGAATAAAACAAATTACTCTTGCATACACTACACTATATCATAAAATATCATCATTGTCAAGACAAAAAAACAAAGTTTAACACCTTGCGCTTGGGTGTTTTATGATTTTTTGGGAGGATTTATGCGATTTTTTCCCGAAGAGGGGTATAAACGTTTTTTGTTCATCTTGTTATATACGGCGATCGGCATCGGCGCACTCTTTGCGGTCTTTCGATATTGTATTCCTGCGCTTTTGCCGTTTCTCATCGCGTTTCCCATAGCGGCACTTTTGCGCCGTCCGACGCTTGTGATCGCCAAGCACACCAGAATGCCTCGCAGGATCATTGCCGCCCTTCTCGCCATCCTATGCGTTTCT
The DNA here is from genome assembly GCA_045124015.1 of Eubacteriales bacterium. Taxonomy (GTDB): domain Bacteria; phylum Bacillota; class Clostridia; order Oscillospirales; family CAG-272; genus QALR01. Next base: position 1,511 of record JBGVLA010000182.1, read on the forward strand.
CTTTTGCTTTTCGCCATCGGCTTTGCCGTCTGGAAAGGCATTCGTGAGATCGGCGAATTTGCCCGCAGTGTCATGAACGGCGAAAACGCCCTTCTTGAAAATTTGCAAGCGCTGTTTGCTCGCATGGAGGCGCTCACCGCAAAGCTCCCCTTTTCAGGAGGCGAAAACGCAGAAGCCATGCGCAGTGCCATTACGGAAACGATCCTCGATATGGCAAAAAATGCCGCCGCAAGCATCGGAACCAAGCTCCCGGAAGTTGTAGGAAGCTTGGCGTCTGCCATACCGCAGGTCCTTGTCTTCAGTGTGGTTACGATCCTTTCCTCCGTCTATTTTTGCGCTGATTATGATAGGATCCTCGCTTTTTTTCGCAAGATCCCTCTCGGGAAAGCGCAAAACGCCTTAGAAAAGCTCAAAAAAGCTACGGGAAAAACGCTTCTCCGCGTATGCCGTTCTTATCTCATTCTCTTTCTTTTCACCTTCGCGGAGCTTTTTCTCGGATTCGTCATTCTTGGCGAAGGCTATGCGTTTCTGCTTGCGCTTTTGACCGCACTCGTTGATAGCCTGCCCATCTTCGGAACGGGAACCGTTCTGCTCCCCTTGGCGCTCTACCGATTCTTCATGGGAGATGCTCACACAGCGATCGGTCTTTGTGTTCTTTATGCGATCGTTACCATTCTGCGCCAGATCCTGGAACCTAAAATTTTGGGTGTCGGCATCGGGATGCACCCGCTTCTCATGCTCATCGCCATGTATACGGGACTCAAGCTTTTCGGCATCCTCGGCATGATCCTTTTCCCCATCGCCGCCATGATCGCAAAAAGTATTCTGACGGCGCTTCGTCCGCAAAAGGAGGATGTCCATGCATCGTCTTGAGCTTTTTCATAACCGCAAGCTTCGTGTGCATCCCTTTGCCCTATCGGGACTTTTTCTCATTCTGTTCGTCGCCAAGCGCATATACGCCTTTGCAGTGCTTTCCTCGGTCATTTTGCATGAGCTGGGGCATCTCATCGCTTCTCTGCTCTATCACAAACGCCCCGAATATATCGAGCTTATGCCGACGGGCATCAGCATCGGGCTCGCGCCCCCATCCTCTTATATCGAGGAGATCGTCATCGCCACGGCAGGTCCGCTCATGAATCTTCTGTATATTGCCGCCGCGTCTTTTTTTCCGTCTCAGCTTTCGGAAACGATTAAGCTCGTTTCTCTTTTGCTTTGCTTTCTGAATCTGCTCCCTCTCGGCGATTTCGACGGCGGACGGATACTTCGCGCCGTCCTTTCTCTTCTTTTGGAAGAAACAATATCCTTTCGCATTTCGCAATTCATAACAACGATCTGTCTTGCCATCCTTTGGGTGCTTTCGCTGTATATTTTCTTTTATAGCGGTGTCAATATGACGCTTCTCATCTTTTGTGCGTATCTTTTTTCGTATTTAATCCTAAAAAGGTCTTGCCATGACGAAGCGAATATGCTAAAATAATGAGGTAATATCTTCACAAACGAAAGGATCTTTTCAAATGACAAAAGCAATTATTGAAATGGAAAACGGCGGTTCCATGACCTTGGAGCTTTACCCCGAAACTGCTCCCATCACCGTCGAAAACTTCGTAAAGCTCGCAAAGGAAGGCTTCTATAACGGTTTGATCTTCCACCGCGTGATCGCAGGCTTTATGATCCAGGGCGGCGACCCCCAGGGCACAGGTATGGGCGGTCCCGGCTATCAGATCAAGGGTGAATTTGCCGCAAACGGCGTCAAGAACCCCCTCAAGCATACCCGCGGCGTTATCTCCATGGCACGCTCCATGATGCCCAACTCCGCAGGCTCTCAGTTCTTCATCATGCATCAGAATGCGCCTCACCTTGACGGTCAGTATGCCGCTTTCGGTAAACTCACCGACGGCTTTGACGTTCTCGACCGCATCGCAGGCGTTGCAACCAACTTCAATGACAAGCCCCTCAAGGAACAGAAAATGAAATCTGTTACCATTGTGGAGGAGTGAGCTTCGCTCTCACAATGAATTGCAATCTTGCGATTGCATGAATTGAAAGCGTAGCTTTCGTGAATTACCTGCGGTATGAATTGTGCCTTCGGCACATTGATTGCAATTCAATTCATGGAGTAAAACGAGAAATCATGGCGTAGCCAATTCATGATGCAATCGCATCAATTCATCGATAAAAATAATCAGAGCAAGAATAAAAGGGGTTTTCTCTTTTATTCTTGCTCTTTTTTATGATTACATCAAGGTCGCCGCCATAACAGCTTTGATGGTGTGCATTCTGTTTTCCGCTTCGTCAAAAACGATGGACTGTGCACTTTCAAAGACTTCGTCCGTTACTTCCATGCTGTCTCTGCCGAATTTTTCGCCCATTTCCTTGCCAACGGTGGTCTTGAGGTCATGGAATGCGGGCAAGCAGTGCATGAATACCGCCTTTTCTCCTGCGTTTTTCATGACAGCGCTATTTACCTGATAGGGAGAAAGCTCGCGGATGCGTTCTTCCCAAATCTCCATCGGTTCGCCCATGGAGACCCAAACGTCGGTATAGATCACGTCAGCATTTTTGGTCGCTTCCTCTACGTTTTCAGAAAATTCGATGACAGCGCCCGTTTCCTTGGCGATCTCCTTGCATTTTGCTACAAGTTCTGCGTCGGGGAAATATTTTTCAGGCGCGCAAGCAACGAAGTGCATACCCATCTTTGCCGCACCGACCATGAGAGAATTGCCCATATTGTAACGAGCATCGCCCATGTATACGAGCTTGATGCCGCGGAGTTTTCCGAAATGCTCACGAATGGTGAGGAAGTCGGCAAGGATCTGCGTGGGGTGGAATTCATTGGTAAGCCCATTCCAAACGGGAACGCCTGCGTATTTCGCAAGATCTTCCACGATGGTCTGTGCAAATCCACGGTATTCGATGCCGTCAAACATACGTCCAAGCACGCGCGCGGTATCGGCAATGCTTTCTTTTTTGCCGATCTGCGAGCCTGTGGGATCGAGATAGGTAACGTGCATACCAAGGTCATGTGCCGCCACTTCAAACGCGCAACGGGTTCTGGTGCTGGTCTTTTCAAAAATGAGCGCGATGTTTTTACCGCGGCAATATTCATGCGGGATACCTGCTTTTTTCTTCGCTTTGAGGTCCGCCGCAAGGTCGATCAGCCCTTCGATCTCTGCAGACGTGAAATCAAGGAGCTTCAAAAAGGATTGATTTTTCAAATTCATGGTGGTTTCCTCTCATTCCGCGCACGCGGCTTTGATGACCGCGACCGCTTTTTGGAGTTCATGCATCGGGATATTCAAAGCGGGCAAAAGTCTGACCTTGTGCTTGGCTTTGATGGCAATCACACCGTTTTCACGGCATTTTGCGATCACGTCGGAGGCATCCTTTTCGGTTTCGATGCCGATCATAAGACCAAGACCCGAAACGCTCTTGATGCCCTTCGCGCCCGAAAGTTCCGTAAAGATATAATTCGATTTTTCGCGCACTTCTGCGAGAAGCTTCTCGTCGATACGAGAAAGAATGTTGTTTGCCCCTGCCGCGGCGATGGGATTACCGCCGAACGTAGAGCCGTGAGAACCGGGCGTCAGCGTATCCTTGACCTTTTCGCCAAGCATACAAGCGCCGATGGGAAGTCCGCCGCCAAGTCCCTTTGCGGTGGATGCAATATCGGGCGTAAAGCCGTAATTCATGAACGCATAGAGCTCGCCCGTGCGTCCGTTGCCTGTCTGTACCTCGTCGCAAACGAGCAAAATATCGTTTTCTTCTGCGATCTTCTGAAGACCCTTGACAAATTCGGGAGAAAGCGCATGAACACCGCCCTCGCCCTGCACGAGCTCGAACATGATCGCCGCGACCTTATATTCTTTTACAAGCGCTTCCACCGATGCGATATCATCGGGCTCGGCATGGACGAAGCCTGCCGTGAGGGGGAGAAAATCCTTGTGGAAGGTATCCTGTCCCGTTGCGGCAAGGGTCGTGATGGTTCTGCCGTGGAAGCTGTTTTTCAGCGTGATGATGGTATTATATTCACTGCCCTTTTTCTCCGCCGCGTATTTGCGCGCGACCTTGATGGCAGTTTCGTTTGCTTCCGCGCCCGAGTTCGAGAAGAACACGCGCTTCATACCTGTGCGCTCGCAAAGAGTCTTTGCAAGAAGTGCACAAGGTGCGGAATAGAAAAGATTCGACGTATGCTGGCATTTTGTGAGCTGTTCTGTTACGGCGGCTACCCACTCGTCATCGGAAACGCCGAAGGTATTGACCGCGATACCCGTACCGAGGTCGATATATTCCTTGCCGTTTTCATCGTAGACGAGAGAGCCCTTTCCGGAAACGATCTCCAAGGGGAAACGCGCATAGGTACCGGCAACGTATTCCTTATCAATTGATTTGATATCCATGGAAAGACCTCCTTCAGAGCAGTTCACGACGGCTCTTTTTGTTTTTTACGACCATCGTACCCGCACCCTCGTCGGTAAGGGTTTCAAGAAGAACCGCGTGCGGTACACGACCGTCCATGATGGTAACCTTTTTTACGCCGTGCTCGATGGCGTCGATACAGCAAAGGACCTTCGGGATCATACCGCCCGAAATAATGCCTTCGCTCATGAGCTTATGCGCTTCGGGAATATCGATGAGCGGAATGAGAGAGCTCGGATCTTCCTTATCACGAAGAATACCCGAAATATCCGTCATACTAAGAAGCGATTCCGCGCCGATAGCACCTGCGATCCGCGATGCGGCGGTATCGGCATTTACATTGTATACATTGCCCTGCATATCACATCCGACGGTGGAAACGACGGGGATATATCCCTTTTCAAGAAGGTCGGTGATGGGTTCGATATTGACCTTTGTGATCCTGCCGACGTAGCCAAGGCGCTCGTCCTTAACTTCTGCTTCGATGAGATGGCCGTCGATACCCGAGATACCCATCGCCTTGCCGCCCTTCATTTCAATGAGGTTGACAAGATTTTTGTTGACCTTACCTGCGAGGACCATCTGTGCGATCTCAACGGTCTCCTTATCCGTTACGCGAAGTCCATCGACGAAAACGGATTTTTTGCCGATCTTACCGAGCATTTCGGTAATTTCAGGGCCACCGCCGTGAACGAGAACGATCTTTGCGCCGATAAGGGTCAAAAGCACCACGTCTTCCATGACCTGCTGCTTGAGGTCATCGTTGATCATAGCGTTGCCGCCGTATTTCACGACGACGATCTTATTATAATAGTTCTGAATGTACGGCAACGCCTGCGTGAGAATTTCGGCGCGCTGTGCATTGGTGATTTTGATGTTTTCCATATCTTTTTTTGGATACTCCGTGATGTTTGATTTTGAAGATTACGTTCTGTAATCGCCGTTGATCTTGACGTAATCGTAGGTAAGATCGCAGCCCCATGCGGTAGCATTGCCGTTTCCGTCGCCAAGGGTGATGACGATGCCGATCTCTTTTTCGAGAAGGATCTTCTTTGCAAGCTCTTCAGAAAATTCCACGCCTGCGCCGTTTTCACAAACGAGGATTTCTCCGGCAGCAGAAACAAATTTTACGCCGACACGATGCACGTCCACGTCTGCGCCGCTATAACCGATGGCACAGAGGATACGTCCCCAGTTGGCATCCGCACCGAACATTGCCGCTTTTGTGAGAGAAGAGCAGATGACGCTCTTCGCAACTGTCTTTGCGGTCTGCTCGTCCTTCGCACCGGAAACGGTACATTCGAGGAGCTTTGTCGCGCCCTCGCCGTCGCCTGCGATCATACGGCAGAGATAAACGGTTACGGAATTGAGCGCTTTCATAAAGGTATCGAAATCTGCACCCTCTGCAGTGATTTCCGCGTTGCCCGCCATACCGTTTGCAAGAACGGTTACCATATCGTTCGTGGAGGTATCGCCATCGACACTAACCATATTAAAAGTATTCTTTACGTCCGCAGAAAGTGCCTTTTGGAGCATTTCGGAAGAGATAGCACAGTCGGTCGTGATGAACACGAGCATCGTCGCAAGATTGGGGTGGATCATACCCGAGCCCTTTGCGATACCGCCCATGGTGCAGGTCTTGCCGCCGACCTCAAAGGTAACGGCGATCTCTTTTTTCACGGTGTCCGTGGTCATGATGCCCTCTGCCGCGTCGGTGCTGTGATCGCCAAGGCCTGCGATGAGCGCATCCAGTCCGTTTGCGATGGGCGTAACGTCGAGGGGTTGTCCGATGACGCCTGTGGAAGCCACAACGACGTCGGAGGCGTTGATACCGAGTTTTTCGGCAACGAGCGCGCTTGTCTTTTCCGCAACCTCAATGCCGTTTGCGTTGCAGGCGTTGGCGTTACCGCTATTGCAGATGACCGCCTGCGCCTTGCCGTTTGCAAGATGCGCCTTGGTTACGGTGAGAGGAGCGGCCTTGACGAGGTTTTTGGTGTAGACCGCCGCCGCATTTGCCATCGTTTCGCTGTAGATCAGCGCAACGTCTTTTTTGGTCTTATTTTTACGGATTCCGCAATGAATACCGTTTGCTTTGAATCCTTTTGCGGCGCAAACGCCGCCCGATACTGTTTTCATAACTCTGTTTTGAACCTTTCAAATACAATATATGGGAAAATATAGCATTATAATTCAATATGCCATATAAACACTTTTGCCGGGGGTGAGCCGGCAAAAAAGAATATACAAATGTTGTGAGCATCAAAGCTCAAGTCCGCGTGTTTTATCGCATCCGAGTACGATATTGAGGTTTTCCACAGCGGCACCCGAAGCACCCTTACCGAGATTATCATATCTGGCAACGAGAATCGCACGGTCATCGTTTCCGAAAACGAATACCTCCATGCTATCCTTGCCCGAAAGACCTGCGCCCGAAATGAATCCGTTTTCGGATGCGTCCTCCTGATAACGAACGATAGGACCTTGATAGATCTCCTTGTAAAGCTTTTTGACATCGTCCGGCGTTGCACCGCAAAGGTCCTCGCCGATCAGCGGAACGGTTACGACCATACCGCTGTAAAAATTCGAAACGATGGGGCAGAAGATCGGGAGATGGTCGATACCCGTGATGGCGCGCATTTCCTTCAGATGCTTATGCTCCTGCGAAAGTGCGTACTGACGGGGTGCAGAAAGCAGTTCGCTTCTTCCCTCAGCTTCATATTCTTCAATCATTTTTTTACCGCCGCCGCTGTATCCCGTTACGGAATGACAGGTAAGACGGACGCTCTTTTTGAGCATACCGTTCTGCATCAGCGGATATACAAGCGCGATAAAACCGCTTGCGTGGCATCCCGGAACGGCAATACGCTTGGAAGTACGGATCTTTTCCTCAAATGCGGGGGAAAGCTCCGGAAAACCGTATGCAAATTCGGGATTGGTTCTGTGTGCGGTCGAGGTATCGATGATGACTGTATTCGGATTTTCCACCATCGCAACCGATTCCATTGCCGCCGCATCGGGCAAGCAAAGGAATGCAACGTCCGCAGAATTGATGGCTTCGCGTCTTGCGTTTTGATCCTTACGCAATTCATCGGAGAGAGTTATCATTTCGATATCATCTCTGCCGCCAAGTCTTTCGTATATACGAAGCCCTGTTGTGCCGGCTTTGCCGTCAATAAAAATCTTTTTCATATAACACTTCTACTCTTCTCTTTTTTCAAAAAATATATACCAAAATATCACTACGTTATTCGGCATCTGCAAGAAACGCTTTGACGTAGTCAAGCTGTGCCGAAACGGAGTCGGGACCCGTACTGCCTGCGGAAATACGCTTTTTCACGCAGGTATCGAGAGAAATTTCCTCGAAAAGGTCCTCCTCAAACAAATCGCTGAACGATTTGTAGGTTTCCATCGGAAGGGTCTCCAAGGTATTTCCGCCCGCGATGCACGCCGCAACGATGCCCCCGACGATCTTATATGCGCTGCGGAAGGGCATACCCTTTTTCGTGAGATAGTCCGCAAGGTCGGTGGCGTTGATAAAGCCGCGGCTTGCCGCTTCTCTCATCTTATCTTTTTTCACTTTCATCGTGGAAAGCATGGGGGCGAAGATGGAAAGGCATTTCTGAACGGTCTCAATGCCGTCAAAAACGGATTCCTTATCCTCCTGCATATCTTTGTTGTATGCAAGAGGCAGACCCTTGAGCATGGTCAGCGTACCGATAAGGTCGCCGTATACTCTGCCCGTTTTGCCGCGGACGAGCTCTGCCATATCGGAGTTCTTCTTTTGGGGCATGATGCTCGAGCCCGTGGTATAAGCATCGGAAAGCTCAACGAAGCTGAACTCCCAGCTCGACCAGAGGATCACTTCCTCCGAGAAACGGGAAAGGTGCATCATGATGAGCGAACAAACGGAGAGCATTTCCACGCAGAAGTCGCGGTCGGAAACGCCGTCCATGCTGTTCATCGTGATACCGTCGCAGTGGAGCGCCTCCGCCACCGCCATACGGTCGGTGGGGTAGGTCGTGCCCGCAAGGGCGCAGGAGCCGAGAGGAGAAACGTTCATACGCTTCACGCAATCGTCAAGTCTGCCCACGTCGCGGATAAACATCATCGCATACGCAAGCAGGTGATGCGCGAACACCACGGGCTGTGCGCGTTGGAGATGGGTATAACCCGGCATGATGGCATCGGTATTTGCCGCCGCCTGCTCATGAATCGCTTCAATGAGAGTCAGAAGCGAGGAACGAATGGTCTTCGCCTCGTTGCGGAGATACATACGCAAGTCCAGCGCGACCTGATCGTTACGGGAACGCGCGGTGTGGAGTCTTTTGCCCACGTCGCCGATACGGCGCGTCAGCTCCGCTTCCACGAACATATGAATATCCTCCGCTTCCATATCAATGGGAAGCGTACCCTCCAGAACGTCGGAAAGGATGCCTTCCAGACCGTCTGTGATCGAGGCGCAATCGTCATACGTGATGATGCCCTGCTTTGCGAGCATCGCCGCGTGCGCGAGCGAGCCCTCGATGTCCTCTTTTACCATTTTTGAATCGAAATGAATGGAAGAATTGAAGTCGTCCGCCTGACGGTCGAGCGCACTCAAAAATCTTCCCGCCCACATTTTTTCCATACCGGATTTTCCTTTATACTGCTAAAATTTAGATTATTTGTTATTTTTCTTTTTGTTGGCTTCTCTTACCTGAGCCTGAACCTTGATCGGAAGACCGAAGAGGTTGATGAAGCCCGTTGCGTCTGTCTGATCGTAAACGTGATCTTCGCCGAAGGTTGCGATCTCTTCGGAGTAGAGAGAGTAATCGCTCCATGCGCCGGCTTTGATCATGTTGCCCTTGTAGAGCTTGATTCTTACCTTACCGGTAACGTTTTCCTGTGTCTTATCGACGAAAGCGGAAAGCGCTTCACGGAGAGGTGTGAACCACTGACCATTATATACGAGATCTGCGAATGTGATACCGAGTTCCTGCTTCTTGTGCATGGTCATCTTATCGAGGCAGAGGGTTTCAAGGTAATTGTGTGCAAAGTAAAGGATCGCACCGCCGGGAGTTTCATAAACGCCGCGACACTTCATACCAACGAGACGGTTTTCTACGATATCGAGAAGACCGATGCCGTTTGCACCGCCGACCTTGTTGAGTTCAAGGATGATATCCTTTGCGCTCATCTTTACGCCGTTGTAAGCTACGGGTACGCCCGCTTCAAAGTCGAGCTCGATGTAGGTGGGAACGTCGGGAGCGTCGATGGGGGAAACGCCCATTTCAAGGAAGCCCTTCTTTTCGTAGAGAGGCTCGTTGCCTGTATCCTCGAGGTCAAGACCTTCGTGAGAAAGGTGCCAGAGGTTCTTATCCTTAGAGTAGTTGGTCTCGCGGTTGATCTTCAACGGAACATTATGTGCTTCTGCGTATTCGATCTCTTCTTCACGGGACTTGATGGTCCATTCGCGCCAAGGAGCGATGATCTTCATATCGGGAACGAAGTGCTTCAAGGTGAGTTCGAAACGAACCTGGTCATTGCCCTTACCTGTGCAGCCGTGGCAGATAGCGTCAGCGCCCTCTGCGATCGCGATCTCTGCGATTCTCTTTGCGATAACGGGACGAGCGAAGGAGGTGCCGAGCATATATTCCTCGTAAAGAGCGCCTGCCTTTACGGTGGGGATCACGTATTCGTCAACGAATTCATCGGTGAGGTCTTCGACGTAGCATTTGGAAGCGCCTGTCTTGATGGCTTTTTCTTCAAGGCCTTCAAGCTCGTCCGCCTGACCTACGTTGCCGGAAACGGCGATAACTTCGCAGTTGTTGTAGTTTTCTTTGAGCCACGGAATGATGATGGATGTATCAAGGCCGCCGGAATAGGCGAGAACTACTTTTTTGATTTCGTTTTTATTCATATCTAAAATCTCCTTTGAGGTGTGTTTTTTGAATTTTGAATAATTATACAACACCGTGAATAAAAATGCAATGGTTTTTTTCGAATTTATTCATTTTTTACATTCACTCCATTTTTTGTTATAGATAAGACTATTTTTTTGGCATCATGCACATATTTTGACACTTGCACACCCCGTTTTTGCCTCGTTTCCATGCAAACCACAATTTTTTTCATTTTTCCGCATCATTTTTTGCAAAAATATTGACAGACGGTTTTCGTTATGATATGATATGTAAATGAAGCAAATATACCCCATGATAGAGGTGCATCGCATCATCAGTAGCAGTTTCGGCCAAGACCGTCGTCGGTCATCGGGGCTGTGAAAGGGATCGTTGCCGAAAGCGCACATAAGACGAGATGTGCTGCTTGGTTTGGCAAATAAAATTTGCCCGACTGTCGTTTTTTACGGAGTGCTATCGGGTCTTACAAATGTTAGGAAACGTTCGGTTTTCTTTTCTGCATTTTTCGAGCCGATAACTTCGTTTATCGGCTCTTTGTTTTTTGCGTATTTTTCTATCATGTTCGCAAGCTTTCGCATATAATTAGATTGAAATACACAATACTTATATTTGTACCCACGCGGTACAAGAAAGGAATCCACTATGAAAACACCGCTTTTCAAAGGCGCCGCAACCGCCATCATCACCCCCATGAAGGGCCGCGAAATTGACTATGCGTCTTTTGCAACCATCATCGATGCTCAGCTTGACGCAGGCATCGACGCGCTCGTTGTTTGCGGAACCACAGGCGAAGCCTCCACTCTTACCGATAAAGAACAGATCGACACCATCGAATTTGCCGTAAAACGCGTAGGCGGCAGAGTTCCTGTTATTGCTGGTGCCGGCAGTAACGACACCGTTCACGCCATTTCCCTTTGTCAGGAATCCTGCCGTGTCGGTGCAGACGGACTTCTCGTCGTTACTCCTTATTATAATAAGACCTCTCAGCGCGGTCTTATCCATATGTATACGAAAATCGCAGATTCCGTGGATAAACCCCTTATTCTCTACAACGTACCCTCAAGAACCGGTGTCAACATCGAGCCCGCCACCTATGCGGCACTCGCTGACCACCCAAACATCAACGCCATCAAGGAAGCAGGCGGTAATTTCTCCAAGATCGTAGAGACCGTTTCCCTTGTCGGCGATAAGCTCGCGCTTTACAGCGGCAACGACGACCAGGTCGTTCCGATGCTCTCTCTCGGCGGCTCTGGCGTTATCTCCGTTCTCTCGAACGTGCTCCCCGCAGAGACCTCCAAGATGTGCCATCTTTTCTTTGAGGGCAAGATCAAAGAGAGCGCCGCGATGCAGTGCAAGTATCTCCCCCTTATCAACGCGCTTTTCTCCGACGTCAACCCCATCCCCGTCAAGGAAGCCATGGCAATGCTCGGCTATTGCACCGCCGATATGCGTGAGCCGCTCTTCCCCATGGATGACGCGAAGCGCGAAAACCTCCGCCGCGAGCTGAGAGCCGCAGGTCTTAACGCTTGAACGCGCGCTCACCGCGCATAATATGCATAACCAATGAATATTTATTCACAATAATACAGGACAGAAAAGGAACAGAACCCCATGAAAATCATTATGAACGGCGCTCTCGGCAAGATGGGCAGACAGATCTGGTCGCTTCTTGAAGAGGGAAAAAACGGCACCGAGATCGCTTGCGGCGTGGATATCGGCGCGGACGGCTCCGACCCCCGTATCGTAAATAATCTCTCCGCTTTTACAGGCGAGGCGGATATGATCATCGACTTTTCCCACCACGCCTGCACAGGCGATCTGCTTGCCTACGCCATCGAAAGAAATCTTCCCGTTATCATAGCGACCACAGGCCACACCGCAGAGGAGCTCGAGCTCATCCATGCGGCATCCGAAAAGATCGCGGTATTCCACGCAGGCAATTTTTCTCTCGGCATTGCTATCCTCTGCGATTTTGCTCGCCGTGCGGCGGCAATGATGCCCGAGGCAAACATTGAAATCATCGAAAAGCACCACAACCAAAAGCTCGATGCCCCCAGCGGCACGGCGCTCATGCTCGCAAACGACATCAAGGAAGCCAGAACCGATGCGACCTTCGTTTGCGGCAGATACGGTCATGGCAAACGCACCGAGCAGGAGATCGGCATCCACGCGCTCCGCTTGGGCGGTGTCATCGGTGAGCACGAGGTCATCCTCGCAACTCCCACGGAGACCATCACCTTGAAGCACGAAGCACATACGCGTGCGCTCTTCGCCGATGGTGCACTCGTTGCGGCAAGCTTCCTCCTCGGAAAGCCCGCAGGCCTTTATAATATGAAGGATATCGTGAAAAATTAAATTCAAAGGACAACAAACATGAAAACCATCATACACGAAAACGTAACCGTGGGAGAAAACGGTCATCTGTATTTTGCAGGCGTTGACACCGTAACGCTCGCGGAAAAATACGGCACGCCCGCCATTTTCATCGACGAGGATCGCGTGCGCGCCCGTATGCGTGAATACAAAAATGCGCTCGAAACCCATTTCGGTGCAGGCTCCATGCCCCTCTTCGCTTCCAAGGCGCTGAGCTTTAAGGCGCTTTACCGCATCGCGGCAGACGAAGGCATCGGCACGGATATCGTTTCCCCCGGTGAGCTTTATACGGCAGTCTCCGCAGGTTTCCCGATGGAACGCGCTTTCTTCCACGGAAACAACAAGACCGAAGCAGACATTCGTTACGCGATCGAAAGCGGACTCGGCTATTTCGTCGTCGATAATATGGAGGAGCTCGACACCGTAAGCGAGATCGCAAGTGAAATGGGGATCCGTCAGAAGATCCTCCTTCGCATCACGCCCGGTATCGATCCTCATACGCATCAGAAGATCAGCACAGGCGGCGTGGATTCCAAATTCGGCTCTGCCATCGAAACGGGGCTTGCCGAAAAGATCACAAAAGCCGCTCTCGCAAAAGAAAGCATTGAGCTTTGCGGCTTCCATTGCCATATCGGCTCTCAGATTTTTGAGATCGATCCCTTCATTCTTGCGGCGGACATCATGACAAGATTCATCGCGGATATGCGCGACAAATTCGGTTTTACCGCGAAGATACTCAACCTCGGCGGCGGCATCGGCGTTCGTTACGTCGAATCTGACCCCGAAATCAGCATCACCAAGAACGTAAACGAGATCTGCGAGCACATCAAGGCTTGCTGTGAAAAATACGACATCAAGATCCCCACCGTCTATATGGAGCCCGGCCGAAGCATCGTCGCCGATGCCGGCATGACCCTTTACACCGTGGGCAGTGTCAAGAAGATCGAAGGCTTCAAAAATTACGTTTCCATCGACGGCGGCATGACGGACAACCCTCGTTACACCCTCTATCAATCCGCATACACCGTGCTTCTTGCAAACCGCGCAAACGAAGCGCCGGAAGCAGAATATACCGTCGGCGGAAGATGCTGTGAAAGCGGCGACCTCATTCAGGAAAACGTGAAGCTCCCCAACCCCAAGCGCGGTGATATCCTCGCCGTTCTCGTAACGGGTGCGTATAACTACTCCATGGCATCCAATTACAACCGCATCACCCGTCCCCCCGTCGTTCTTCTGAACGATGGAAATGACAACATCGCCGTTCGCCGCGAGCGTTTCGAAGACCTCGTTGCCTGCGATATTTAATATAAGTTTTAGACAAAAA
>JBGVLA010000183.1:0-8930 GCA_045124015.1 Eubacteriales bacterium
GAACTGACCGTTCAGACCGGATTGTGCAATCTTGGAAAGAAGATATTCATATACATCGCCGCGGATGTCTGTGTCTTTGATCTGCGCCATCTGCGCATAGATATCGTCGAGAATGGTGACGATCTTCTCCAGCAGCAACGGCGTAGGAATTTTGAAGATTGCGTCGTCCATATACTTGGAGTATGCGCTATCTTTATCGTCGTGCAGGTTCTTGATAAACGGGAACACCCACTCCTGCACGGTGGAATACATCTTCCCTGCCGGGAAATCGTGGAAGGTAGACCATTTGAGCTGGGTTCCGTCGATCTCGCGCTCACCAATTCTCACCTTGTCGGCAAAGATGCTCTTGTGCGGAAGTCCAAGCATGACCGCTTCTTTGGCGCGAAGATTATCGGTATCGTCAAGGTCACGGATAAACATGAGGTATGTGATCTGCTCGATAACATCAAGGGGATTGACAAGTCCGCCGGCTGCAAACACATCCCAAAGTCCGTCAATTCTATTTTTCAGTTCGCCTGTAATCATTTTTCATTCTCCTTATCGTGATTCCACGTATATGCGGTGTAACGACCGCCACCAATTTTCAAAACTTCCCCGCTTGTTACCAGTTCGTTTAGTGCTCGCTGTACCGTGACCTGGCTGATATCGGGACATTTTTGCATAATTTCGGTTTTTGTTATTTTTCCGAGTGTGTCTTTGATAATCTCTCTGATGCGCTCGGGCTTAGACATATTGCTTGCAGCAATATGCTTTACTCTTGATGAGAATTCACGGTATGCGGCAACTATTACGCCGAGCATATACTGTACGAATGGAATATAGTCGTTTTTCTCCTCGTGCCAATAGGCAGAACTATTTTGCAGTGCCTCATAATAGGTTTCTTTTGTCTGCTCGATCATCTTTTCGATACTGATATATTTGCCGACGATATAGCCTGCACGATACAGGAGCAACAGCGTGAGTAATCGGCTCATTCTGCCGTTACCATCGTTGAATGGGTGAATGCAGAGAAAATCCAATATAAACATCGGAATGATAAGAAGCGGATCGGCATCCGTTTGCGCCAAAATTTCATCAAATGCGTCGCAGATTGCATCGATCGCCGCAGGCGTTTCCCACGCAGGAACGGGTTGGAAGCGGACGAATTTGTTCCCCTCGCCATCCTCCTCAGCGATCACATTATCAGAACCTTTGTAAGATCCACCGATGGACTTACCGCTGAATTTATATAGATCGCGGTGAAGCTGCAATACAATTGACGGTTTTACCGGGAGGAAGTCGTGGCTCTCATGTATCGTTGAAAGCACATCTCTATATCCCGCAATCTCCTGCTCGTTTCTTGTACGGGGAGTCGTTTTATTAGAGACGAGGCTTTTAAGGCGCTCGTCAGATGTGTAGATACCTTCGATTTTATTTGATGCCTCGGTACTCTGAATCTTCGCAATCTCGACGAGCTGTGTCAGTGTATCGGCTTTGGCTTCTATAAATAGTGTTTGCTCTCCTTTGTACTCGTGAATCTGTGTCAGCAAAGACACTACTTCGGGAGTAAGCAGTTTTTGCCATTTGTTTTTGTAATTGTAATTACGCATACAAACCTCGCGTTACTTTATGGTTATCTATGATATATTATATCATCAATTGTATCGTTCGTCAATGTTAATTTAATCATTTTTGTCAAAATGATTAAATTGTTTTTTGGAATGAATATAAAGCTACTGTTATTATAAGAATTATCTTAAAACTACCGAATCTTTATTATCTCCCTTACTCCGCCTTCCCTTTTCTTTGACTATGCATCCCAGATTTTCATCTGCGAAACCGCTTGACAACCGCCGCAACAAGCGCTACAATACAAACGCCTCCCGACTTGCAGTTTCTGCAAAATTCGGAAGGCGTCGCTGACCACATATTGACCACAACAAAAATTCTGACCACATACCAAGACCATAGACAGACACGGACTATACGGACACAAGAGCACACGAGAGCACGGAAATGCTGTTTTCCCGGACAGGAAAGCACCGGAAAAACTAAAAAACACCGGAAAAACGTTCCGGCCGGCGTTGGTTCAAACGACACGCATCGCACATCGCGAGGGTCCTCCACATAGGGATTTTGGGGAATCTCGCCCGTGAAAAACTCTGCAAGATATTTCAGTGCGTTTCCTTCAGGAAATATGATATTTCCCTCGTTTACGGGAATCTCCAAATACGCAAAGCTGTCGAGAATTCCTCTTGTCTTCCGGTTGTACGGATTGTCATCCGTCGCGCGCACCAGCCACGCAGGCTGAAGGCGAATCGGGATGCGGTACTTCTTTGCTTCGGTGGCAAACTGCTTCACCACGTCAAGCGGTATCGTTTCCTGATGGAAAGCATCCACCGACAAAAGCAGATCGTTCACACCGCACGCGGCTAGCTCCTCCGTAACCTCACGGATTTTGTCGGTGTTCTTTGAAAAATAGCCGTTGGTAATGATCTGCCGTTGGAGTATATTCCGTTCTGTGGCAGCCGCTATGATTGCATAGACCGCATCGGGGTACAAAAGGGGCTCGCCGCCGAATGTCATCACAGTTTTGATGTCATACTCCGACGCAATCTTACGCACCGCATCTGCGGCAATATGTGGATCGATTCGTTCACCGCAAGAGGTGTGTTCTCCCTCGGAACAGTGCTTGCAACGTCCCGTGCAGGTATAGGTCACCACGAACTCGATCTTGTTCAGCATTTTGAGGTATTGGTTTTTCACTGGATCTTCTTTCCGTCCGAGAATGCCTGCCCGACCTTCTCGCCAAAGTTCCAATATGCATGGGTAACGCCGTCGTAGATAATGGGATCCAGCTTCTTTGCATCCACCTTGCCGTTTTCGTCCAGGATGCTCTCGTCGGCGGAAACGTTGACGATCTCGCCGATGCAGATGCCGTCCTCGTTGAACTTGATCAGCTTGCATTCCACCGTCATGGGCAGTTCCTCGATAATCGGCGCGTTGACATGCTCGCTCTTGACAGCATGGAAGCTCGCTTTTGCAAACTTATCGGGTACGTCATTTGCCGAAACGATGCCTACATAATCGCAGGGCACGACAGTTTTCGCCGTGGCAAAGCTGACGGTGAAAGCACCTGTCTTTTTGATATTCTCGGTGGTTTTGTGATCGTCCGCCAGGCAGACCATGACCTGATTGGTGTCGTAAACACCGCCCCAGGCCGCGTTCATTGCGTTGGGCGTGCCGTTTTCGTCATAGGTGCCCACAATCAGTACGGGCATGGGATAGAGCCACGTTTTTGCTCCGAAATTCTTACGCATAATTCTGTTCCTTTCTCCTCAAAACTCGTCGATATACTTCTGCAATCTCTCCACAAAAGCGCCCACGTGGTAGCCGTCGCGCTCGAAATACTTGCCACAAATGACCAGATATCCGAGAAGTTCTTGTGAAATACGTTTTTCAAATAAATGCAATCACGATCAGGGCAATCAATACCGCCCAGATCAGTACGAACGGGATCGCATAATACCACTTTTCGGGCTTTCCGTTCCCCCACATTCCCTCAGCCCGGCTTCTGCAGTCCGCAAACACCTCGCCCGGTATGCATTTGATGCACCACGCGATCAGCGCCGGAAGGAGGATCAGATCATCCAGATATCCCAGCACAGGGATAAAGTCGGGGATCAGATCGATGGGGGAAAGGGCATATACGACGATCACCGCCGCTAAGATTTTGGCATACCACGGAGTTCGCTTATCCTTGAGTGCGAGAAATACCGCTGGGATGTCCGTTTTCAGTTTCTTTGCTCTGTCTTTCAGTTTGTTCATGTGTATTTGTTGATACGAAATGAAAATTTACTCTATGTCGCCTTACCGCCCGAAACCTTGATGACCTGCCCCGTGATCATTCCTGCCTGCTCGCTTGCAAGGAACAAAATCGTCTCTGCGATATCCTCGGGGCGAATCAGCCTGCTCATCGGAATCAGCGGCACGACGACCTTCTCGAATTCCTCGTCGATCCAGCCTGTCTGCGTCGGACCGGGTGCAACACAGTTCACGGTAATTCCGTACTGTGCCGCTTCAAGCGCAATGCTGCGGGTCAGCGCTTCCAGCGTTGCCTTACTCGCACCGTAAGTGATCTGACCGGCAAAGCTCTGCGCCGCATCGGTGGAGATGTTGATGATTCTTCCAAAGTCGCCGCGGCGGTTGATAAACTCCCGCATCATCATAATACTTCCGCGCACATTGACCGCAAAGGTATCGTCGATGACGGATTGGGTGATCTTCTCGATGGTATCGAAACCGTTTTCATCATCGGTTGCCGCATTATTGACGAGGACATCCACGCGACCGTACTTCGACATCACGCTTGCGTAGATATCCTTGACTGCATCCTCGCATGAAATATCGCTTTCCAGAATGAGATAGTCCGCGCCCATCGCACAAAGCCGTTCTCAACTGCGGAAGCATCTCCGGCATTTGCGCCGTAGTAGCGGTCAACGCCGTTTCTATCGGTTTTGCTGGGATCAAAGGGGCGATCCACCCGCTTGTAAACCAGCACTACCTTCGCTCCTTCGCGTGCAAACGCAAGCGCAGTAGCAGCGCCGATCCCCCAGGGATTGTTTGCACCCGTGATGAGTGCGACTTTGTTTTTTAAGCTGTAGTCAATCATGTGGTTTCTCCTGACAGTACACAGCGATCGCATCTGCAGCAAACTCCGCCGTTCCTTCGCCGTGCTTGTCGATATTCTTCTTGAACCGCTCGTCGGCAATGTACATCTTGCCAAGACCTGCGAGAATTTCATCGGTGCATGTGTAGTAGTTTGCGGTGATGTGTGCCTGAAGCTTGGCAACAAGCACCTTCGCCTCGGCAGAATCGGCACTCGCGCCACCATCCTTGCACGCAGCGAACTCGGCAAAGATCGCCATCAAGCCATCATTTGCTTCAGTCCACTTTTCTTTTGTGTAATTTTTTGTCTTCTTCTCGTGCTCGCGGTAGGCGTCGGTGTTGCCCCAGCGTGTGCGAGCTTCGGTTGAATAGTTATCTTTCATCTAAAATTCCTTGTTATTAAAGTTATTGTAAGATCTCAATACTTGTAAAAATCTATCCCCATACATGTTAAGTTTCACACTGCCAATACCCGAAACCTCCAGCATCTCACTAAGCGTGGTAGGGCATTTTTTGCACATATCTACAAGTGTTGCATCGGAAAATACAATATACGCCGGGACGTTTTTCTCGTCCGCAATCACACGTCTCAATGCCTTTAGTTCGGCAAACAAATTGCGATCTACAGACTCTATTACTTTTCCCTTTTTCGTCTTACGAACAGCAGGCGCTCTGGGTTTCGCCTGTTTCATAATAATCTTTTCTCCACCAAAAAGAATACCGTTTGATTTAGAGGTAAGAGCTAAGGTTGGATATTCATTTCCTCTCGCTTCAATGTACCCCTCGAATTCCAAATGGTCGATTATTTCTCGTACTTGGGGTTCTTTATATTCTGCCATCAAGCCATATGTGGTTTGAGTATCAAGTCCTCCTCGAATAATTTTCTCGTTTTTACTTCCTCTGAGGATATCACATATCATTTTCTTGCCAAAACGCTCCCCCGTTCGTTTGATACAGGAAAGAATTTTTTGCGCCTCGACAGTGATATCTGCTTCTGTAAACTGTGTGAGACAGTTCGAACAGTTTCCACAATAATTTGACGATTTTTCCCCGAAATAATCCAATATGAAATTTCGAAGACATGTGTTCGACGTAGAATAGAACGTCATTTGCTTGAGTCTGTCATAATCTCTTGCTTTAAGTACCTGTTGCTGTTCAAAGGTAAGCTCGGGATTGGGATCGGAATGCTCTATCAAAAATTGATTGGTTTGAACATCTGCGGGGCTATATAGCAAAATGCACTCCGCTTTTTCTCCGTCTCTGCCCGCACGTCCCGCTTCTTGATAATAGCTTTCAATGTCCTTCGGCATATTGTAGTGAATTACGTATGACACGTTGGATTTGTCGATTCCCATACCGAACGCATTGGTCGCAACCATAATATTCCTTCGGTCGTACACAAAATCCTCTTGATTCTGCTTGCGAACATCATCTTCAAGTCCTGCGTGATAAACGGTTGCCGAAAAGCCCGTGTCGTTCAGCTTTTCTCCGACCTCTTCAACCGTTTTTCTTGTAGAGCAATAGATGATACCCGAATCATCCGTATGTTTCTTCAATATCTCAAGCAACTCATCAAACTTATGCTTGGCTCTGATGACCTCAAATTTTAAATTTGGACGATCAAATCCTGTTGTAATGCGAAACGGAGATTTTAATTTCAGAGAATACTCAATATCGTCCTTTACCTCCGCAGTAGCGGTTGCTGTAAACGCCGCAATCGTGGGACGATATCCAAGAGAATTCACGAAATCGGCTATCTTTAAGTAGCTCGGGCGAAAATCCTGACCCCATTGAGAAATACAATGTGCCTCGTCAATTGCCAACAGATCAACTTTTATATCCATACAAGCATCCAAAAAGTCGGGAACGGAAAGGCGCTCGGGCGCGACGTATATAATTTTATAAATTCCGCGCCGTATGTTGCTGATTGCCTTAGCATACTGCGCAGAGGTAAGAGAACTGTTCAGATACGCCGCTTGTATACCGTTTTGTGTCAAGGCGTTAACTTGATCCTTCATAAGAGAGATCAGAGGCGAAACGACAATAGTGATTCCATTAAACATCAATGCGGGTACTTGATAACAAATAGACTTTCCCGCACCTGTAGGCATAACGCAAAGCGCATCTCGCCCTTGCAAAATGGCATCCACCACTTGCTCCTGACCTTCTCTAAACGAAGAGTGTCCAAAATATTGTTTTAGAACTGTCTTCTTATCAAGCATTATATACCTCTACCTAAATCATCGTTTCTTAATTGTTACGGTAAGTTTCTATAATCATTTTCAATATCTCTTCATCCGCCGGGCAAAAGTCGTAGTTTGGTATTTCGCTTGGCGTGATCCATTGAATGTCGTTGTGCTCCAACTTCTGCGGTTCACCCTCGGCAATAGTGGCGTTGAACAGAGTCAGATGCACCGTCAAATCGGGATATTCGTGGATTACATCCATAAACACATCGCCAACAGACAGCGTCACAGCAAGCTCTTCTTGACACTCACGAATGAGCGCCTGTTCTTTTGTTTCTCCTGGCTCTACTTTGCCGCCAACAAACTCCCAAAGAAGTCCTCTTGCCTTATGTGCCGGGCGTTGGCAAATCATGAATTTATCGCCATGCCAAATGAGGGCAGCTACTACTTCGGTTATTTTCATATTTCTTCAATTCCTAAACTCTTTAAGTACTGATAAGTTCCATCGTAGAACTTAGGCAAGCGAGTGCTATCCTCCCAAAATCCACTTGGATTCTTATTAGGATTACCAGTCGGAACGCAAATCACCATGCCTGCTCTCGCTCTTGTGAGAAGGACACGATAGGCATTGAGCATATATTTGACCTGCTCTTGCTTGTTCTCTGTATCAGGTGTTTTTTCGTTCCACGCTGTTTTGCCATTAAACGTGTAATAACGCCATTTGCCGTTATCGCATCTCATATCGGCATCCCACAGCAAGCAGGTATAGTCAAGCTCCAATCCCTGCACCTGAATTTCCGTAGCTGCATCTTCAAGATAGTTGGACGCTCTTGTATCAATCTTGTCTTCAAGGAACCAATGAACTGCATTCTCGTCACCCGAGGGGAGAATGTGTATTCCCAAAGGCTTAAATCGCGCAGCTTCTTTGGTTACGAGTACGCCTGTGCGCTCTGTTCCTCTGACTTTACTATGAAGCCATCTCTTGGCAGTTTCCATATCTCGCGTTAAGACAATGGGATACCTGTCTTTTATTTCATTATACAATTCTGCTGCATCGGGATTGAACGTAAGCAGTGAATGAACAAATGCAGAGAGCTTTTCTGCTCTAAACGAGCGCAGAGAAACACCAAGATGCAAGCTTTCCGAATACGTAACGTCTTCATTTTTCGCCAGCAGCTCGTTAACTTTACCTTCGGCATATTCCGGTTCTGTAAGCTTCGGAGAAATATATACCTTCCAATGCGGGAACTTGTCATTCAGTGCATGTATCCACTCTGAAATTCCAGCTTCACCGGTATTGATCTCCTGTCCACCACCTACAAGGCAAACAATCGTTGCCCAGTCCTCTCTCTGATCGAGAGACCATATCAAGAAAGCCGCCTCAGATAATGGGAAGTTAGGAACCTTCAGTTTGTTTCCGTATGTTCCGCCTCTCTTTAAGTAGTCGGCAATTCTTTTATGTGTCCAAGAGCGCTGTGCCTCGTCGAAAATTGCAACGTGCTCCACTTCACCATAACCGGATTCTGCAAGCTTCACCGCTTTTTCGGGATTGATTTCCAAAACTCCATTTTCAACGGGATTCTTGATTTTGGCGAGCATATTATCACGATAACGGTGGATGATTTGAATAAACTTGCCTACCTCTCTACGTGAATCTGACAGGTTCTTCTTTTCGTTTCTATCGCGGCATTTTTGATGATTATCTTTTGCAAGAGCTTCTGTCAACACAGCGACCAAAGGACCGTTTCCCGAAAGATATACTGCGCCTTCATCTTCAACAGGTTTATCGCTTCCCTGATAGGTTTGCTTTACAGCTACATCAAGACCGACAAGTGTTTTGCCTGCGCCGGGCACACCTGTCACAAAGCAGATGCTTTTCTCTCCGTTTGTTTTGCTGTTCTGTATTACATTAGGGATATATATTTATTGTTGCATCGGTTGAAACCTTATCCGCTTCATGCCTTGTGATATTTTCAACCGAATGACTTTCATAAAGTGTTTTTGCCGCCTCAACAATGGTCGGCGTAGGTGCATAGGGGCTGATTACCCAATCGTTATGAACCGGAGCTTCACTCTGAAATTCTTCCAACACGTTTT